>NZ_JACJPA010000027.1:0-22089 GCF_014695845.1 Trichocoleus sp. FACHB-591 | reverse complement strand
GCGACAACCGTGCTCGGAGCCTGCCTAGGCGAGGTGGTTGTTGCCCTGTTGCTTCAGGAAGTTGAGCAAAAGCGCATGCTGTTACAGCAGCAGGGGTGGGAGGTTCAGATTACGAGGTGCAAGATCTGAGTCATTTTACTCAAGCTTCACCTATAGCCTGGGGTTTATGAGTCTCCAGAAGTAAAACTCAAATCTCTCTATCTATATACGGTTTAGCGCTTCACTCTACAACCTTGCCTAAACTTTGCCTAGATACGAGCAGAGATCCCTCTAAATTTCAAGAAGGACCCCTACAACCCCAAAGCAGGAATTTATAGCTTCTCTCAGTACTTGTCAAAGCCTTACACAAAATTCTGATACTTTTGATTACACCGCTCTGGGCCAATTTCTACCTCATTATCGACTCATCACTTATGTCTATTCAAGCTAAATTTTCTAGCCGATTTATTCGATTCCTGTCCCTCAGTCTGACCGTTGCAACGCTGTCCTCACTAATGGGACAGATTCCGGCTCAAGCGCAAACCACTTTTTCAGATGTAGCGTCAGATTATTGGGCAGCACAATTCATTCGAGCACTCGTCGATCGTGATGTGATTCGCGGCTTTGCCGACGGCAGCTTTCGCCCCGACGAGCCGATTACTCGTGCCCAGTTTGCCGTCTTGGTCGGGCAGGCGTTCGACCGACCGACTGTTCGCAGTGCTGTTCGTTTTCGGGATGTGCCCAGCAGCTATTGGGCCGCCAGCGCCATCCAAACCGCTTACGCCGAAGGCTTTCTCAGTGGTTATCCTGGCAATGTCTTTAACCCAGATCAGCCCATGCCCCGCGCTCAGGTTTTAGTCGCTCTGGCGAGCGGTCTACAGTTTGAGCCGAGTGGAACCAATGCCAGCGTGACAGGTGGCTTCCGTGACTACGATTCAATTCCTTCTTATGCCGATGATGGCGTGGCGGCGGCGACCTTCCGCGACCTCACTGTGAACTACCCCAACATTGATGTTCTCAATCCCAATCGCGCCGCGACCCGTGCTGAAGTGGCCGCCTCAATTTATCAGGGTCTGGTGGCGACTGGCAGTGCTCCTGCGATCGAGTTTCCCTATATTCCCTAAGCCAAGCGATTGCTCCTGTGCAAAAATGCATAGCGGCAGTGGGGGTACAAGCCCGTTTCATTCGAGAGTTTTACCAGCTGTGCAAATCGTTCCGAGCCGTCAAGTGACTATTTGAGTTTGCGACACACTGTCAAATTTTCCAGTTTCCGAAAGTATTTATGTATGGCTCATTTTCATGAGCCCCTTAGGATCGCTATATCAGTATCTTGTCCTTATCGACAGTTGAAACATGAAGGTATAGGGTACAAATGGTTTGCTTCATGCTGCCAGGCTATCAAAAAAGGGCCCTTTTTTGATAGGGCTTTGACTCATAACTCCCGCCCTGATTTCAGGCCGTTTCAGCCTCGTCAATTTATACCCCTTTTTTGATAGTCCTTGATGGCTGAGTCCGTCATCAACGATCGCGATCGCTTAATTGCCAAATAGCTTCTAACTGGGTTTCAAATTTAACGATACTTAAGCAACGTGGGGCTTCCGTAAATAGCTGCTGGCGTTATGGGTTGCTCGCACTCCAATGGCACATTAAGAATTCTGGAGTCGTAAACCTGAGCCGACAACCCTTCCAGTAGAGTTGTTATTACAATTATTGTTGAGACCGTTGAAAAGTTATATGCTCAAGAAACCATGCTCATGACCCTGATTCGAGTGGCTCTGATTGAAGACCACGACCTGACTCGTGCAGGGCTCTGTGCCATGTTCAACTTTCAGCCAGGAATTGAGGTGATCGGGGAAGCCGCTAATGGTCCAGATGGCTTGACCTTACTCATGGAGACTCAACCTGATGTTGCCCTGGTTGATATCGATATGCCTGGTCTCAATGGCATTGAGGTGGTTCATCGATTCAAGCAATGGTGGAGTGAGAATCATCCTGAATCTGCCCCAACCAAAGTGATCATGTTGACGATGCAGGATGATGAAGCTGCAGTGTTAGCTGCTTTCGGGGCCGGGGCGGATTCCTACTGCATGAAAAATATGAGTACGACGCATCTCCTCGAAGCCGTAACTAGCACTCATAAAGGCAACAATTGGATTGACCCCACCATTGCCCGGATTATCT
This sequence comes from Trichocoleus sp. FACHB-591, assembly GCF_014695845.1. Lineage (NCBI taxonomy): Bacteria > Bacillati > Cyanobacteriota > Cyanophyceae > Leptolyngbyales > Trichocoleusaceae > Trichocoleus > Trichocoleus sp. FACHB-591. The sequence continues at coordinate 19,929 of NZ_JACJPA010000027.1, read as the reverse complement.
TAAAGCACAGCCATGAGATGCAGGCGGCTCAAGAGACCTCTGCATCTGAGCCTAGCTCTAGAGCGATTGCGGTGGACGAGGAGTATGCCAGCGTTATCGCAGCGGCTCCGCTGACGAGCCGAGAGCTAGATGTCCTCAGATTGATTGTCGAAGGATGTACCAATGCTGAGATCGCCGCACGATATTACATCACGGTCGGGACTGTCAAAACTCATGTCCGAAGCATTCTCAACAAGCTTTGTGCTGAGGACCGCACTCAGGCAGCCGTGAGAGCTTTACGTGGTGGCTTGATCTCCTAAATCAGTTCTTGTTCCCTTTTTGCCTGAGAGCTGAAGCGAAGGAAGCCTCTGTCCTCTGATGGATAGAATGTCGTTTATACCACGTGGTATAGCTGATGCCGATGCGATTAATGTTTCTTTCCCTATGTCTACGATTGAGCAATCCCATCTAGCCGATCTAGTGAGAGAAACCCGACAATGCTTGCAACTCTCGCAAGCCAGGTTTGCGGCGAAGCTCGGGGTTTCATTTCAGAGCGTCAATCGTTGGGAGAATGGACGAACCAAGCCTTTGCCGATTGTGTTGAAGCAGATTGAACACTTGCTGAAGCAAATGGGTGATGCTGGCCAAGATTTACTCGCTAAATACTTTCCAGAATAAGGATGGAGACTGTATGACTGACGACCTCCATCGCACTGTTTCTTCAGGCAATGATTCATCTCACACTGTCCCTGAAGTTGCTGTTCCAGTAGCAGCAGTCACAACATTGAGCCAAAGCCAAGAGCTGACTCAGCAGATTCTGGATAGCAGCGACGACTGTATCAAGGTCTTGGACTTAGAGGGGCGCATTCTGTTTATGAGTCCAGGAGGACAAGCATTGCTGGGTATCCAGGATATAACGCCCTTCCTCCACAGGCCTTGGGCTGAATTCTGGAAAGGTGTCGATCAGCAAGCAGCTATGGAGGCGGTTGCCAGAGCCAGAGTTGGTAAAGTTTCCACTTTTCAAGGGTATCGTCCGACCCTCACGGGCGAACCCAAGTGGTGGGATAACAAAATTAGTTCTATTCGAGGGGCAGACGGGCAAGTGGAACGGCTGTTGTGCATCTCACGAGACATTACACAGCGCCAGCAGAGCGAAGACCAGCGCCAACAAGCGGAGGCGCAACTGCGGAAAAGCGAGGCACACTTATCCGCCATCTTTTCACAAGCGGCTGTGGGACTCTCCGAAGTCTCCCTGGATGGACGTTTCCAGCGGGTGAATGATGAGCTGTGCCGCATCCTCGGGCGATCGCCCGAGGAGATGTTAGCGGCAGGCATCCTGGATATTACCCATCCTGAAGATGTTCCCAAGAGCTGGGCAGCGATCCAGCAACTCCTGGGAACAGGTAGACCCATCTCACTCGACAAGCGCTACTTACGTCCAGATGGGTCCACGGTCTGGGCCAACAGCAGCCTCACCCGCCTTGACGATGAGCCAGGTCGTCCACACACGATGCTAGCGGTCACGGTAGATCTCAGCGATCGCAAACAAGTAGAAGCAGCATTACGACAAAGTGAGGAGCAGGCACGGCTGGCCATTCAAGTCGCGCGACTGGGTACTTGGCGGTACAACCTCGATCTGAAGGTCGTAGAGCTAGACGAGCGGACGCGAGAGATTTGGGGAGAACCCCAAGAGGCAGCCACCTTACCGCTGCCTAGAGTTATGGCACGGATTCACCCAGCTGACGGAGAACGAGTGGCAACGGCAATTGCCGCAGCTCTCCATCCCAGTTCATCAGGAATCTATGAAATTGACTATCGCATTCTCTGGGACGACGCTACTGAACGGTGGATATCTGCTAATGGGCAAGCGCTTTTTATAGGGGAGGGAGAGTTTCGGCAACCTGTGAGCTTTTTGGGAACTGTTCTCGATGTTACTGAGGGCAAACAAGCTGAAGAACGATTGAGGAAAAGTGCTGAGCGACTTAGTATCGCGTTGACGGCGGCAAAGCTAGGGGATTGGAGTTGGAGTGCAGCCACAGACATCGTGACCTTTTCAGAACAAGCAGCTGAAATGTTTGGAATCCCCCCGGGTCCCTATATGAACTGGACCCAGATGCAAAGTCTGATTCATCCAGAAGATCGAGAGCAAGCGCGTTTACAAGCGGAACAAGCGGTTGCCAATCGAACGGACTACGATATTGAGTATCGGGTCTTGCATTCGAATAGGTCAGAACGTTGGATCGCTGCGAAAGGGCGGGCCCAGTATGACTCGTCTGGGCAAGTTTTAGAAATGCTGGGTGTCGTGCAAGATATCACAGCTCGTAAGCAAGCTGAGGTAGAACGCGAACAGCTTCTAGTTACGGAACAAACAGTCCGGGAAGAAGCTGAACGAGCCAACCGCGTCAAAGATGAGTTCTTAGCAGTGCTGTCCCATGAATTGCGATCGCCGCTCAACCCAATTTTGGGTTGGGCTAGACTCTTGCAGAATGGCAAGCTAGATGCCGTTAAGACCCAGCAAGCATTGAAGATTATTGAACGCAATGCCCAACTGCAATCGGAATTGATTGAGGATTTGCTGGATGTCTCACGGATTCTTCAAGGTAAACTCAACTTGAATCCTAGCCCTCTTAACTTAACTTCGATCATTCAAGCGGCCACAGAAACAGTACGACTGGCAGCAGAGGCCAAAGTCATCAAGTTAGAGTCAAGATTGGCAGATGTAGGGCAAGTTTTCGGGGATGCTACTCGCCTGCAACAAGTCATTTGGAATCTACTCTCCAACGCGGTGAAGTTCACGCCGGCAGGAGGACAAGTGAGTATCCGGCTAGAGAGCTTAGATACAGACGCTCACATTACAGTCAGCGATACGGGACAGGGGATTGCACCGGAGTTTCTACCCTATGTATTCGACTACTTCCGCCAAGCCAACGGCACTACAACCCGACAATCTGGGGGACTCGGATTAGGGCTGGCGATTGTGCGTCACTTAGTCGAACTGCACGGGGGCACAGTTAGAGTCGCCAGCCCAGGAATTGGAATGGGAGCAACCTTTACCGTGACACTGCCCATGAGACACATACAGGCAACTGTCGAGCCGACTCATACATCATCAGAGTTATCTTGTGACTTGCATGGCATTCAAGTTCTAGTCGTGGATGATGAACTTGATTCTCGCGAATTTGCGGCGTTTGTATTAGAGGAAGCTGGAGCGAGCGTGCTGACAGCCGCGACCGCCCATGAAGCCTTAGCTTTGTTAATTCGAGCCCAGCCAGATGTGCTGCTCAGCGACATTGGCATGCCCAATATGGATGGTTACATGTTGATGCAACAGGTGAGAGCGTTACCACCAGAACAAGGCGGACAAGTTCCAGCGATCGCCCTGACCGCCTATGCTGGAGAAATTGATCAGCAGCAAGCCCTGGCAGCAGGGTTTCAGAGGCACATGGCAAAACCCGTCGAACCAGAGAATTTAGTGAGAGCGATCATCGCTTTAATGAAATCATGAGCGCGAACAACTCGGTATCGCTATCTTGATTGACTTGATCTCACCTAAGAAAATGCCCCATCCGACCCGCTCTCAAGTACAGCGCTATGGCATTGCTGGGCTCAGCGTTTTGCTGGCAAGTGTGCTGATGCTCCTACTAGACCCTCTGCTAGCTATGACTCGCAGCCCTTTCCTGCTGTTCTTCGGCGCTGTCATGGTCAGTGCTTGGTATGGAGGCTTAGGTCCAGGACTCTTTGCCACCGCTTTGTCAGGTTTCATTAGCACTTACTTTTTTCTTCCGCCTCTATATTCCCTGTCTCTAGACTGGGTGAATGGCTCGCGGTTAAGTTTGTTTCTGCTGGAGGGCGTCCTGATCAGTGCCCTATCTGATGCCCTACGGGTCGCCAAGCAGCGGGTGGAGCGATCATTATTCAAGCTGCAGCTTAGTGAGGAACAGTATCGGCAATTAGTCGTTCAGGGCCAAGCACAAACGAATACCTTGAATGCGATCTTTTCCGCATCTGTGGATCATATCTATGTCTTTGACCAAGCAGGGCGATATCGATATGTCAGCGATGGAGGAGCCCAAGTACTAGGGTTTCAACCCCATGATTTGGTTGGTAAAACTTGGAAAGAGCTGGGTTTACCTGCTGATCTGATGGAACCCGTAGATGCTCAGCGAGAAACCGTGATGACGACTGGGCGATCGCTCACTAGCGAAACAGTTTTCACCACAGACAATGGGGTGCGGTTTTACGAATATATTCTGGCTCCACTCCACGCAGATCCATCCACGCAATCTGTGGTGGTAATCTCCCGAGATGTGACCGAGCGCAAGCAAGCGGAGGCCGAGCGGAACCAGCTTCTGGTACGAGAGCAAGCCGCGCGAGCAGAAGCGGAGGTGCAGCGGAATCGATTGCATTCACTTCTCCTCCAAGCTCCAGCTTTTATTTGTATCAGTCGTGGGCCTGATCATGTCTTTGAGTTTGCCAATCCCCGCTACTATCAACTCGTCGGAAACCGCGAACTGATTGGGCGCACCAATCGAGAAGCCTTTCCTGAACTAGCAGGACAAGGTTTTTTTGAACTTCTAGATCAAGTGCTGGCCACTGGACAGCCCTTCTTTGGCAACGAAATCGCGGCTCAATTGGATCGGCAAGGGAATGGATCAATCGAGGAGGGGTTTTTCAACTTTGTCTACCAGCCCATGTTCGATATCAATGGGGCTGTAGAAGGGGTGATTACCTTTGGCTTTGAAGTGACCGACCAAGTTGTGGCACGGCGGCAAGCCGAAGCCTTAGCCGCAGACCTGAGAATCCAACAGGTGGCGCTGAAGAAAAGTGAAGCTCGCTTCAGCCGCTTAGTTGAATCCAACATTATTGGCGTGCTTCTGACGGGTCCCAGTGGCACGATTATGGAGGCGAACGATGCCTTCCTCAAAATAGTGGGTTATACCCGTGAAGACTTGCATGATGGCGTGATGAACTGGTCTGAGATGACACCACCAGAGTACGTCCAGCAGGATGAGCTCGTGTTACAAGAACTTGCTGCCTCGGGGAGTTGCACCCCATTCGAGAAGGCATACATTCGTAAAGATGGCAGTCAGGTTCCCATTTTACTGGGAGCTGCACGACTCGAAAGTGACGAACTCGCTTGGGTCTGTTTTGTGCTTGACCTGAGTGAAAGCAAAAAAGTTGAAGCACTACTGCGGCAACAAACAGAGGAGTTATCCCGGGCCAATCGGCTGAAAGATGAGTTTCTCGCTACTGTCTCCCATGAGTTGCGGACACCTCTAAATGCCATGCTGGGATGGTCAACCATGCTGCGTTCTAGACAACTCGATGAAGCCACGACAAATCGGGCGATAGAGACAATCGAACGAAACGCGAGGGCGCAGAATCAACTCATCAATGACCTATTGGATGTTTCTCGCATTATTACTGGCAAGCTGCGCTTAAATGTTCGTCCGGTAATCCTAGTTTCGGTGATTGAGGCCGCGATCGACTCCATCCGACCTGCCGCAGAAGCCAAAGATATTCGCTGGCAAAGTATCTTAGACCCCAATGCTGGTCCTGTTTCGGGTGATTCCGATCGCCTGCAACAGGTATTTTGGAATTTACTCTCCAATGCCGTGAAGTTTACTCCCAAAGGTGGTCGAGTGCAGATTCGTTTAGAGCGGATCAATTCTCATATCGAGGTGACTGTGAGTGATACTGGGCAAGGAATTAGCCCTGAGTTTCTACCTTATGTCTTCGAGCGCTTACAGCAAGCAGATAGTACTACTACTAGGGCACATGGAGGGTTGGGCCTTGGTTTAGCGATTGTCCGTCACTTAGTAGAACTGCATGGGGGAAGTGTTGATGCCACCAGCGCCGGTGAAGGCAAGGGAGCTACCTTCATGGTCAATCTACCCATTACCATCTTTCGTCCAGAACCAACAGACATGGAACGAGTACATCCTACTGTCAGTGATACAGCTCCTCTGCTGGACACACCGAGATTAGATGGCTTGAAAGTTTTGATTGTAGATGACGAAATCGATGCCCGCGAGTTGTTAGCCATGCTGCTAAGGCAAAGAGGAGCCGTGACCACGACCGTGGCCTCCGCTAGAGAGGCTTTATCTATCATCATCCAGTCCGCTTTTGACCAAAAACCTGACGTATTGGTCAGTGATATTGGCATGCCTAGTGAGGATGGGTACACGCTGATTCGTCAAGTTCGCGCCTTAGCGCCAGAGCAAGGAGGTCGAATTCCGGCGATCGCCCTAACTGCTTATGCGCGTACAGAAGACCGCATCAAAGCCTTAGCTTCAGGCTTTCAGTCCCATGTCCCTAAGCCAGTAGAACCGGTTGAGTTTATTACAGTATTGGCAAGCTTAATCGATCGATTCCAAAGCTTAAAGCAGCAATTGCCTGCTGAAGCGCCTGCAATGTCACCTCCACACTTGGACAACTTCTGCTAAAGCACTAAAGCTGAGCTTAATAGCCAACTATTTAATTCTTTCATAGTAGAATTAGCATTTGCCTGAGCTGTGCGTCGGGAAAACTTGATTACGCAACTCAGGGGAAAAGTTAGAGGGCCGATCGCTCTGGTGACGCAGAATTTAAACCAAGTTTTGAGATTCAGAAATTTTCTGATTTTGGGCTGAGTGCTTGCTGCTCAATTAATCTCTAATTTCAGGCTGATCCTTATACAAAAAGTCCCCAGATTCAACCTGAACCAGGGACTGTAGTTGTTGCTAGTTTAATTTCTAAAATTATATAGCTAGCGATCAGACTTATGAAGAGGGGTGAAGGGATTGACCGTACTGCTAATTAAGCCCCAGTAGAAGAGCGAGTCTATATTTCTCAATTCAGAGTGTTGGTGTCAAAGGTCATGACAAAGCTAATCGGCCTCTATCGGTAGCCATCCCTTGACGGAGTCTCCAGCTTTAGAGCAAGCACAAGGACGGAACAGAGTTTGAATCGAACCTCTCTTGAAGGCAATTACTGTAAAGCTGTTGACTCTTGTTAGGGAAATAACGTCATCAGCATCTTCTATAACTCGATAGAAATGACCTGTCTCAGAGAGCAAACATTCACCTACTAATACGGTCATCGTCAAACCATTGACTAAATTGGTTAAGTATAATTTTATACCTATCCAATATTTCTTAGAATTTTGACAACAAAGTTCTTATCGCTACATATAACTCAAAGCCTCCTAGACAAATGCGGCGATCGCTTCTCAGCAGGAGAGATGCCGCAAGAAGATGCCTGAATCCTAGACCTCTAACAGGGGCACTTGGAAGTTTAGTGACTAGAGAGCATTCCCAATCTTAGAAGGAGTTGGGAGGCGATCGCTTAGGTAAGGCCAGTGATGAGTACCCTGCATTCACTGGTGTTATTTCGGGCATCACAAGTAACACCTCAACTAACAAGGCAGCTCCTGATGAAATCTAATCCCGTAGTCATTTCCTATCCTCCTTCATTGCTAGTCGGTACTGCGGCTAATCACCTTCACGAGGAAATTCAGGATGCCCTTAAGGTAGGAATTAAGACCTTTTTGATTAACTTCCAAGCAGTGAAGTTTATGGATAGTCATGGCTTGGGAATGTTGGTCATGATTCTCAAAGATATTCAGGCTGGTGAGGGACAGTTGTTTTTATGCTCTTTGGGTGATCAAGCCAAGATGCTTCTAGAGCTGACTAGCATGACTCAAGTTTTTTGTATCTTTGCGAATCAAGCTGAGTTCCAGGTAAAAGTGCTAGGAGACTAATTGCACTCCACTCTGAGCCTGACTGAGCTCTGCTACTGATCTCACTAGCTCCTCCAGCTCAAAGGGTTTTGCCAAGTACTTTTGAAAACTTGCGACGGCCCCCTGGCTACTTCCGTTGTCTAGGGATGGGTTGCTGTAACCGCTGAGCGCGATCGCGGGGATGTCCTGGGTGGGTCCAAGCTGGAGAGTTCCAATTCGCTCTCGCAGATGCTGGAGCAGTAAATGACCATTCATGTCAGGTAAACAGATATCGCTAATCAAAATGTCGGGGAGGAAACCTTCCACGGCCCTGAGCGCCTCCTCCGCAGAATGGACGGCAACCACCTCCGCTCCCGCATCTTCAAGAATCCAGGTGACAATTTTAGTGATATCGACCTGGTCGTCTACGAGAAGTAAGCGGACACCCTCAAGAGGTAAAGCTTGATTAGACAATTCCATATCTACAAGTATTACTAGCGAACAGAGCTACTCCCATCTCAGTGATAATCCAGAGAGGTAGAAGCATAATTAATTACTTTCAAACTACAGGGATCTTGTCGAGTTCTGGGTCTATCTTAAGTAAGACAAGTATAAAAATACAGTGCAATTAGAATTACAGAAGGTACTGCCAAAGCGATCGCTCAGTTATTGGACTGGGGAATTTGCCTTTCGGCTTCTAGCTTGAATGACGTCCCTACTACCGCACCTCATCTTGTGAGTAAGGGCATATCCATCTAGGTCAGCTCACAGCTTTTTGTCGGATAGGAATTTGAATGACAAACTTAGTCCCTTTTCCGGGTGTGGAGAAACATCTCAAATGACCCTGATGTTTCTCAGTGATAATTTGATAGCTAATCGACATCCCCATCCCTGTTCCTTTGCCCACGGGTTTCGTGGTGAAGAAGGGGTCGAAAATCTGTTGTTTGATCTGTTCTGGTATCCCAGGTCCGTTGTCTGAGATCGCCACTTGTACCCACTTGGCATCCATTAAAGCGGTCTCAATCGTAATCTGACTCGGATGAGCTTGCCTCTCGGCATAGCTTCGGTCTGCATTTGCTTCTTCGAGGGCATCCAGCGCGTTGACGAGGATGTTCATAAAGACCTGATTGAGCTGCCCGGCATAGCACTCGACGAGCGGTAACTGGGCGTAGTCTTTGATCACCTCAATCTCAGGTCGCTCCGGTCGAGCTTTGAGCCGATGCTGCAAAATCATCAGCGTGCTATCCAAGCCCTCATCCAAGCTGACTGGCTTGATCTCGGCTTCATCCATGCGTGAGAAGTTCCGCAGCGATAGCACAATTTGCCGGATGCGATCGCTGCCGAGTTTCATGGACGTTAGCATCTTCGGCAGGTCCGACTGTAAGAACTCTAGGTCAATCTCCTCCGCTGCGCTCTCGATGTCAGGTCCGGGGTCCGGATAGCGCTGTTGATAGAGCTGAATGAACTCTAGTAATCCCTGGGTATATTCCTGAGCATGAGTCAGGTTGCCATGAATAAAGTTGATGGGGTTGTTAATTTCGTGGGCGACTCCGGCTACCAGTTGGCCCAGGCTGGACATTTTCTCACTCTGGATGACCTGAGCTTGACTGCGCCTCAACTCTTCTAGGGTGGTTTTGAGTTCACCCGTGCGGGCTTCGACGCGAGATTCTAACTCTGTATTACTCTCTTCCAAAGCCGTAAACGACTCCTGCAATTGCCCCGCCATGTAGTTGAAGGAGCTAGCCAAGCCATCGAGTTCTTGAATTCCACTCTCCTTCACAGTTTGGTCTAGCTGACCCGAAGCAATAGCTTTACTCGCCCGATTCAAGACCAGGATGGGCTGTGTGATCCAGCGAGAGGTGAACACGCTGAGCACAGAGGCAACTCCTAAGGCTGCGAAGCAGAGCCAGATGGTGCTCTGAGTGTTGGCGTCAATTTGGGCCATAAAATCACTCTTTGGCACGCTGACCACGACCAGCCAATCCAAGCCGTACTCATCGCGCCAAGGAGTGACTTGCACGTAGTAGAGCTCCCCTTGCAAAGAGAGCTGTAAGTTTTGGCTCGTGGCAATCTTTTGAAAACTGTCAAAGCGCTGCTGGAGTTGCTGGCTCACACCGCGAACCACCGGGTTAGGGCTGTCGATCGCCTGCAATCGCTGGATCTCATCCTTCACGACCACAAAAGGTTTCTGGGTCCCAGAGTTGGCAATCAGTAAACCATTTCGTTCCAAGATAAACACTTGGCCCCCGCGACTCACTTGCAAATTGCGCAGGAAATCGCTGAGCTTCAACAAGTGAATATCGATTGCCACCACGCCTAGCAAACGATTGTTCGCGTCATAAAGTGGACGACCCGCTGAGGCCACCACATAAGGATGGTTCGGGTAATTGATGGTGAAGATTCTCGACCAGACCGGCTTCTTGGCATTGACAGGCTCGGTATACCAGGTTTCCTTAAAATTGTTCCAAGTAAAAGTGCTCACTACCTGGGTCCGATTACCTTGCTGGTCAGTCCCATAGCTCAAAGCGTTATTGAGCCCATTAGAAGAACGCCATTCATCAATCACAACTGTTTTGCCATCGTACCTTCCTGCACCTCCCCCGGCCCCGGTAGTCAAGCCAAAACCGATGTAGCTCAAGTCATAGGCTTGCATTTGGTGCCAGAAGTAGCGTTCCAGCATTTTGGTGTCTCGCACATCTAAAAACCCCAGACGGATGGCATCGGCATTCATCTGCAAAAGTTTGTGTGGCACCGAGAGATACGAGTCGAGATGTTGATCGACTGCCTTGCTGGTCCGGTCCATCAATTGACTCGCCAGTGCGTTGATGGCCTTTTGCCCGTTGTAGAAGGACAAATACCCCACGAGAGACACCGCCCCGAAGATTTGCACCACGAACGGAACAATCAGCAGCAACTGCAATGAGATTGCCCGTTGCGGGTGGCTATCCTGTGTCTTCATAGGCGAAAGTACGAGAACGAAATGGGACTACTTATGCAAATGTTCCCATTTATACTTTCGCCATATCGAACTTATGCCACTTCCGAATTCTTAACTTGCAGCTCAGATATCGCAGCAGTAAACGTGTGCGTCTTGATTTACGCCTCTGGTGAATTCAGCGATCGCGGCAAGTAACTCATCAATATTGAAGAGTTTGGCCAAGAACTTTTGAAACCCGCCCGATAGCGCCCCTTGATTGTAAGCAGGTTCTGAAAAGGGTGTACTGTGTCCCGTCATCAGGATCGCAGGAATTAGCTTAGATGAACTCGATGGAAGTTTTCTAATCATGTCGAGCAGATCATAACCGTTGCCATCGGGTAACTGGAGATCACTAATCAGAATATCTGGTTGAACCTCTTCCGCCATTTTGAGAGCTGCTTTCACTGTTGTTGCTGTAGCGACTGTAGCTCCCATGTGAGTTAAAAACAAATCGAATATCGCTAAGGTGTCTGGGTCATCTTCAACTAAGAGAATTGAAATGCCCCTCAGGCGTGACTTGATGTCTGGCTCTTCACTCATCCCATTTCGCTGCATCAGTTATCCCCCTCACAACACTGAGTTAAGGTCCGGCCTCTTGATACTTAACGGAAGGAATATTTACCGCATGAGCAATTACTTATAGTTTTCCCAAATAAAACAAAGCATTACCAAAAAGTAAGTAATATCAATTAGTTTTACTTTTTGTATCTGACTACACCACTCAAGCTGCTCTGCTGTTGACCTTCGAGCAAAATTAGCCAGTTTAAGTGGAGTGTTAAGAGGAATGGTGACCACTAATCTGCCTGCTACCTCGCACCCTTGAAAAGTGGTGAAGGCTTGAGCTGAATTTCCTCTGGCTACTTTCTTATGTGCTGAGGGTCACAGAGCTAGCAATTGCGCTACACCATCTCCTAGCTTTTGCTTCTTAGAGGTGTAGTTGAAGGGGGCGATCGCGCTTTGAGAGTCCAATCACTGAGCTATGTAAAGACTACATGTATAATGCGCAACATCCAAAAGCTCAAACGCTGTGATTCTAACTCCAGAGTTTAGCTCTACCTCGTACCCATAAGCACTGACATGATGGATGCTTCGATTTCTGAACCGAGCCCAGCGGTAAGAGTCTTGTTAGTTGAGGATGATGACTTCAATCGATTGCTACTGAATGACTACCTCTCTTATCGAGGCTATCAAGTGCTGAGTTTGGCAGAGGGTAGCAGCTTTCTCTCAACCCTGACTCAGTTTCAGCCGCATGTGGTTTTACTAGACTTAAAGTTACCCGACATCAGTGGCTACCAATTACTGGAAGCACTGCGACAGCAGATAGAGTTTCAGCATTTACCTGTCATCGTCCTGACAGCATTTGCCTTTCGAGCCGAGCGCCAACAAGCATTGCAATTGGGAGTGCAAGGTTATTTTGTCAAGCCGAGCCGCCCAGAAGAGCTAGTCGCCGCGATTGAAAAGGTTTGTGTTGGATAGTTCTTTCGCCATCAAGAGGAGCTCAGTTCTAGGTTTAGTCTCGTTTTTGCTTTTCGGCAGCAATGAAGGTATCAATGACTTGAGTGAGATCTTGCAGGCTGTGGCGGGTTGCTTCGAGCTGTTGCTCTAGGTTTACGACTAAAAGCGTGACTGTTTGAAGTCGGTTGAGCCCAACTTCGAGCGCATCTATAACTTGGCCCTCAAACTCATCGAGGTTCATAGAGTTATTCAAACAAGTTTTTTCTTAGGTTACCCGTTTGGGTATAAATTAATACAGATCTCTTTGGTGAGGGCTGGGTCTGCGATCGCTCGTTTCGCAAACAAGCTCATCAGTATCTATCCTAGGGGTGTGGTGGCATCTTTAGAGGTAAGGCGAGGCTAATCAAATAAAATTGTTCTATTCCCTATGTTGAGCGACACTAGCGCCACCAAATCATTTCATGAACAACAAAAAGTGTTCCTAGCTCAGTTTATTAAGGGCGGTGTGGAATACTCACTAGCTTTACAAGCCGCCGAGATTCTAGCAGCAGAAAAACCAGAAGAACTTTTAACGGATACAGAAAAAGGGCTGGTAAATGAGGCTTGCCGACTCTGGTTAAGCCATCGTAATGGGATGAACAAAATTAAGCATGCAATTGCCTGCATCTCCATAAATCTAGGTTTTTAGATGCTGCATCCAGCCTTTTGATTAGCTCAACATTTGCCTAAACCGTGCGACCGGGAAAGCTTGATTGCGCCACTCAGGGGAAAGGTAGAGGGGCGATCGCGTTCATGCCAGCCCAGCCCGTATTGATCACCTATGTTGCTATGGCCACGCAAGATTAATACCTCTGCTGATAGTTTTCACTTGCGCCATTTGGCGTAGAGAATACAGCAATTCCCTACAAGCCTGTCTACTTCCATGAGCCCCCAGACGACGCAAGTGGTCCTTTACTCCATCTATGTCGAGCAAAGTGCTGTTGTGCTCTACCTCGACAATGGGTCAGATTACAGACCAGGCCGTTTTGTCTCTAGCCAAGCGGACTATCCAGTGGCTTATGCATTTGCCTTGGAACTAGCCCAGCAGAAGGGGCTTAAGTTGATTAACTACGTAGAAGAATTTAGCTGACACTGCGGACTCAAGTATCCCAATACCAAAAGAAGCAGCCTCAATCCAGTGATCGAGGCTGCTTCTGAAATATTAAATGCCAGCCAACGGTTTTAATATGCGCTTTGGGTACTAAATGCTAGCTGATGGCTTTTATACCTCTTATCCTCTCAGAGGATAGACTTGGTGCCTATGGGGGAATCTACCCGATTATTGGTCGCCTCAGCCATTCATTACCTATCCGGACGGCTCTAGAAGCTGGATAACGATTTCTATCAATGCATCTGCCAGGAATCGGCTTGGTGAGGTATTGCTGAAATCCCAGCTCTAGCGATCGCTCCCGCACTTCTTTGCCGGCATAACCTGTCAAAGCGATCGCAGGTACCTGACATCCTAGTTCCACTTCCAATGTGCGTAATTCTCGCCAATATTCCAGGACCCGTAGCAGTTGCTCTTCGACCTTCAGCTTAGGCTGTCCACCCGTTTGCCGCGACAGTCGAGATGCGGGCATAGAACTGCAACCTCTGCTCGAAGGTCCCTCGATGCACCCCGCACCTGCGCTTAAAGGTACTTAGTTTGAGACATTTGAGTTGTTCATAGGTCATGGCTCGCTCCTCCTTGACCTACTTCTATCCACCTTCTACCTATTCACGCAAGAGCTCTAGCCTAGAATTAGTCACTAAAGCTTAAATTAGGGATCTGCCTTGGGAAAGAATGATTTGGTGTTGGCAAAAAGTTAGTCTAAAACATAAACGCGGTTGCCGAGAAACTGTCAGCTCAGTTAATAGAGTGATTACAGTCTCTTCGGAATCATTGCGATCACAGGTTTAGGAGATTGAGCTTCTAACTTGGGGTATCTGTCGGTGAAATAAGTGAAATCAGCATTGTGCAATCGCTTAGCTAGGGGCGTTATAGAGAAAGGAAACTTAAGATGCCGCATGTTCTATTAGTAGATGATGAAGAGGCCCTACGAGCTAGTCTCTCCTACGCCTTAATCCGAGAAGGTTATCAAGTAACTACAGCAGGTGATGGGCAAACCGCTCTGAAGTTATTCCACAAACAAGTTCCAGATGTGATGATTCTGGATTTGATGCTGCCTGGCATTAGTGGCATGGAACTATGTTGGCGCATTCGAGCTTTTTCTAACGTCCCAATTGTGATGTTGACCGCCAAAGACCAAGATATTGACAAAGTCTGGGGCTTGGAAGCGGGCGCAGATGACTATGTGACGAAGCCGTTTAATACACGAGAACTCTTAGCTCGGATCAAAGCAGTGATTCGGGGACGCTCTGTGGGTCAAGCGGCGCAATCGTGAGGACTGAGCAGGACCTAGATGCAGACCTAAAGTCTCCTTCAAAGCGCGTCCTAAACTGGTTGCCTACTCGGATGCGCTGGAACTCTATTTACCGCAAACTATTTATTACCTATCTAGCCCTAACTGCTCTAGGGACCTCGTTTTTAGCGGCTTATATTCTCTGGTCATTCCACGGTTACTTCATGCGTAGCCGTCAGGCAGATATCAATACCTGGGCGAATGCTTTGAGTGAGAGTGTAGCAGAAGCTCTGGCAGAGGATGATCTAGCCCGAGCTACTGTAACTGTGAAAAGATACGGTCAGTCGGAAGCTGTCACCTTACGAATTTTTGACCCTCAAGGCCGACTCTTAGCAACTTCAGCTCCGGACCAAGACCGACAAGTATTGAACTGGCTAGAAGTACCTGGAATTGCCGCAGCGCTGCAAAAACGTGCAACTCAGGGAATGGCCAAAGGGGTCTTATCGAATGACGATCGCTTGTACTCCACTGTCCCGATCATCCGCAACGGGGAATTCTTAGGGGTTTTGCGGATGTCGATTACGCTGGAGCAGTTTCAACGGCAATTTCGCAATGTTGCTCTGACTGTTCTAGGGACGCTGGCCTTGACGGTGGTTCTCTGCGCCTTGATCAGCGAATGGTTAGCTCGGAATATGGCTCGGCCCATCCAGGCCATGCGTAATTTTGCCATACAGATTGGCAGCGGTCATCTAGGCGAGGAACTCAGCATTCAGCAAGCAGACGAACTGGGTCAGCTGGCTACAGAACTGAACCGCATGAGTAAGCGCTTGGCTTCTCTGGACAAGGAGCGACGTGCTTTTTTAGCTAGTGTCTCCCACGAACTGCGGACGCCCGTAAGCAATGTTTTAGTGACAGTGGAAGCGCTAAAAAGTGGTGCGAGCGAAGAACCCGAGTTGCGCGATCGCTTTATCCAAACGGTTGAAGACGAAACCAAACGGCTCGCTCGCTTAATTCACGACTTACTAGACTTGGGCCGATTAGAAGCAGGAGTTGCGCCCCTAGAGCAACAGCCGGTCAACTTGCGGGATTTGGTGAACCGAGCGGTGCGAGCGGTAGAATCTCGCATGCAATCTAAAGGCATTGGCATTCAGATGGATGTGGCCAACATGCAGAGCCAAGGAGATCCAGAACGTTTGCTGCAAGCCTTTATGAATATTCTGGATAACGCCATCAAGCACTCAGTTCCTGACACTCAGGTATTTGTTGTGGGGCGATCGCAGAACGGTGAAGCGATTGTTACGATCCGGGACCAAGGCCCTGGCATTAGTGAGGCTGCGTTACCTCATATTTTTGAGCAGTTTTATACGGCTGATCCGTCCCGCCAAGGCAGTGGCACTGGGCTAGGATTGGCGATCGCTCGCCAGATTGTCGAAGCTCATCAGGGCACGATTACAGCGATTAGCCCCCCTGGTAAGGGTGCAACGTTTAGAATAAAGCTGCCATGCACTAATCCAGCGGCACTGGCAAAAGCAAATTAGTGGCTTTATACAGGCACGACGCAATCATGCAGGCTGGACAAATTCTCCAAGGGCGCTATCAGCTCCAACAACCGCTGGGGCAACCATTAGGGCAGGCCAGCCCGCAAGGTTCCGAATCAGAATGATTGCGAAGCACGCAACTATTCAGACAGTTTTAGAGAGTTTCAGCGATCGAGTACTACAGCAGAATCATGGTTTCAGACCATCACTTTTGAGTGATTTACGCCAACGCTAGTCCAACGGAATTTGATGGCATTGTTTTACGTGGATCTGGGCACAACTCCTGAAAGGCCCGCTGGTCCAACCACCGTCGGGCGTTTTGGTGAAGCGATCGCCATGCGGAAACGGCAATCTTGCGCCTACAGACTGAGTCATGGACTTTGGGAAATCCAGACCATTGGCTACATGAAGACTGATAGGAGGCGATCGCCATGCGGATAAAACTGAAAGAAATTGCGTTTGCCAATGGAGCAGTGTTTGTAGACCTCTACAACCTCAGTTTCAAAGTTCAAGCGTTCGTCAACACTCGGCATGGGAACGAGGCAGCGGGAAGCAGTTATGTGTGGCTCTTACAGACAGAAGAGATGACGGTTGAGCGAGTGTTTACGAATGCAGGTCGGTGGTGGGTCAGCGGCAAAAACCCTAGAGGCGAGCGAGTGGATTTGGACCCCAAAGATTTGATTTATGTGGAGGAGTAGCGATCGCCAACCAAAGTGCGGCAGCGGCACATCATCTGCAGATTGTGTCAGGGGGTGACAGAAGGTGCCAATAGGTGCCTGATACGATTGGATTATTGCCATCACTCCCCTCTCAGCGTGACAAACTGTGCCCAAGAGTGATGCTTGGTGCCAATGGGTGGCGTGCTGTGTCCCTGCGTCTTCCTGTTGCTCGGAACGAGTGGTGGTGATGATAGATCTGGGTCAACAATTGACTGAGTTACTATCTAGAGTTGATCGTCTCTTCACCATCGCCTAGGGATTTTTCTCTCTTAAATGGGGACTTTAAGCAAGACACTCCTCAAACAAGCCATGTTGAAATCCCTACGCTGGACTGTTACCCTCTCGTTAGCGTTCATTCCCCTATCTGTCAGCTTCTCTGGAGCAGCGATTGCCGAAGAAATGAATGTTTACACCTCCGGAGAGGGGTACGACGTTTGTATTAACCCAGCCACCATCGTCTTCAATGGCAGCATTCGAGATTTTGTGCAGAAGAATGGGCCCTGGGAAGGCAGAATGGTTACGATTTTGGGGTTCTTTGCATAACCCCCCCAAAAAGACCCTTCTCGGTGAAAGAATGAATCGATTTTTGGCATTGGCGGCGATCACTTTACCTGCTGCGGCTTTCATATTCCTTAAGCCATGTATCTTCCTGGGAATGGCTTGCAAGCACATGGAAGGAGAGGCAAAGTCTCTAACTGAAACAACCAATCGAGCGCAGCAAGCCTACTATCTTGAGCATGGAAGACTTGCTAGTTCCTCCAAGGCCCTAGGGCTAGGCTACCCAAGCAAAACTGACTGGAATGAGTATCCATTTCAAAACACGCCAACATCCGCAATCTTCTATGCAGTGCCGATCGGAAGTATGGCCTCTGATCGTAAAGGATATGTAGGAGCTGTATTTCTCGATCAGAAAGTAGAAGAAAAAGCTAACCCAGAAGAACTCCCATTAAAAAATATTATTTGTGAGGCTAGAGGGCCAAAAGCAACGCTCGCCATAAAACCTACACTTAGGAATGGCTCCCCCATCTGCCCCGAAGGAAGCGCTCAGACAAAAGTGCCCAGGTAAATTAATGGGCTTTTTACAGCGAATCATCTTTCCAGCCACAGTGTCCACAATCCCAATGCACTCTTGAATTTTCCAAAGCGATGCCAGCCTCATAATTGAGGCATCGGCCTGTGAATATAGGGTGTGAGTCGAGTAGAGCTAACTTCTCCAACAGTGTCCACCGCTGCTCTGGAGCAAGAATCAGTTCACCGTTGTAGTAACTGGCTCCTTACTGGTTCCCAAAGTTCTTCTGCTTCTGCTGTAGGGTTGTGCTCGAAATCTGAGCAAGCATCGCTACTCACACCCTCTGGATGCACAGTACAGAGCAGATGAGGATCGTGAGCATAGGAAATGCAGCAATCGCATTCCGGTATCTTGCGCCTGATACTCAGCCCCATCAATCCTCATCCTTCACTTCTAGCTGATAGATTCGGCTGGAGGGGTGTTCTGCCATTAAGCGCCAGTAGTAGCCATTGGGTGGTGGCTGCACTTGTGATGCACAGCGGTAAAGCAAGGTTGGCTCGTCCCGCTTGATGCCCGTCTTTACTGCCTTCTCTAGCTTTGGATTAGGTGCGGCATCGTTGAACCAGATGAGGTGAGCAGTGCCGTAGTACCCAGCATTCAAGAGACTTGCGAACAGCCACTCCATGATGGGCTGCATCTCTTCCATTGGGATACCAGACTCACCTTGCCCATAACTTTCGATTGTGGGGGTAGGAGGATTGCTGTTTGGTTGAGGCAGCAAGGGTGCCAAGAGTGGGCGAGTCAAGGTAAAGAATCGACTCATGATCAGAAATTGTGAGGGCTGGACTCAAGATTCCCAATCACTGTAATTCGAGAACACTGGGTATTTTAGTGAGCGATCGCAGCATTTTGATCACGCCCTTCCATGCCCTTTCACCCCCTCGGCTCATCCAGGAAATTTGTCCAATTTAATCCTAGTTCCTCTACTCTGTCTCTATCGTCTATGAACCTGCGATTCATTCAACCCCTCAACCTCGGGCTGTTGCCACGTTCGCCCTGAGCTCAAAGGCAAGCCCTGCTTCATCAGTGTATGGCCGCACCACTTCGACGCTGTCGCGAGCGATGGCCGCCATCACTCGTTCGCGCTCCGCTTCGCCCATTGCCTTGGCTGCACCACTCATGCCGACCAGGGCGATCGCGTTCATGTGCACCCAGACAGCTCCGTCATCGAAACGGATAGTGCGTGAGACCGTCTTCGATCGGACGTCGTGAAAGCCAGCTTCTCGAAGCAGGGCCTCGAGCGGGGCAGTCTCTCCAAAACTGTGGCGGCGGTCGATGATAGGCCCGAGGTACCGTTCCACGACACGACGGAGTTCCCGCAACACCGAAAGTTCCTCGTCCGCTCGCCAGGCGCTCACGGCTAATCTGCCGCCCGCCGCCAGTGCGCCTCGCATCTGCCGTGCCGCAGCAGTCCGGTTCGAGAAGAATTGGATTCCTTGCTGACAGACGACGACGTCAAACCGTTCGCTCTTGTGAAGCGGCAGTGCAGCGACATCGCCTTCGCGCCAATCGACACCTGGGGCCACTTGACGTGCGACTGCGAGCATTGCCGGATTTAAGTCAACACCGACTACCCTTATGCTCTCGCCCAAGCGTTCCTTCGCCAGCCGCGCGAGGATGCCGGTTCCACAAGCCACATCGAGAACGCAGTCTCCGGCAGCAAGCTCTACATCGTCGAGGAGGCGTTCAGCCCAAGGATGGAACAGAGGGCCCACGAGCGCCTGCTCATACATCTCAGGAAAACTTAACCCAGCGAAGGGAAGTGCCATATCAACCTCCAACAGGCTCAGACACGCACTCTAACATTGCCCATTACCTGCCGCAGATAACTTATACGTCATCACCAATCCACTCTCGACGGTCGGTGTGCATGGACATCTGCTTAGACGGTGATTGTAACGATGAAAAATAGGGTTTAGCTCGCTCAAGTCTCAGAAAGAAACTGCGATAGGTGGGACGGCATTGAGCGCCTATGGACAAGCTGTCCACTTGCCAGATACTCCAGTTCTTCCGGGGTTGATTGGCGTCCTAGAGCTTGATTGCGATGAGGATGACGACCGAAGCGAATCAGTATATCTCGATGTCGGCGGGCTTGTGCTGCGGAGAACTCTA
>NZ_JACJPA010000026.1:0-8995 GCF_014695845.1 Trichocoleus sp. FACHB-591 | reverse complement strand
GCAAAGCTTGCAGGCTTTGACGTTGGTAGGGAGTCGGCATCCCATCGAGCAAGTGATAGATTAGTTCTTGGGCGTGGGCAAGAATGTCCATTGTTCTTGCGGTCTATTAGTTTCACGCCCTTTCTGCCACCTTTTAAGCCTTGGTGCAAGATCTGAGACATCGTTCTCGCTTTCAAATCTCTAGAACGCCGCAAGCTCACAGAATATGCTGTCTCTGGATCAATCGGAAGCCGCAGCTGATACACAAGACCACACGGTCAGTGACCCCTAAGAAGCTTTCCATCACTCAGGGCTGTCTCTTCCGTAAACTGGTGAACTGGCACGCAATTTTCAGATACACCTGCCAAAGGTTCCCTTCAGCGGCTTACAGCCAATTTTGCTCACGTAGACGCTGCCAAGCTTTACGAATGTGGTCGGGTTTGAATAACTGACGTTTGCGATCGCTCCATTCCTGCACTCGGGCGATGGCTTGCTTGCTATCTACAGCAGCCTGAGGATCTTCCTGAGCAACCCAGTGAACCGTGGCTAGCAGCTCCATCCCGTAAGGGGTTTCAAAGCCTGTAATTAGGCTGCCAACTTGCTCTAAACGCACCTGAACCTCAGGTTCACTTTCTAGAAAAGCTCGGGCCGCATCTCGGCCTTCGGGCAAAACGTAAATCTCAGCTTCCCGACTGCGATCGCCATACCCCCGAATGTAATGTCCTTCAATTCGCTGTAAGGCGTGATTGAGATTGTCGGCGTAAGGACCATATTTGTGCTTGACGTAGCGTAGCTTCAAAGGCTGTCCGGCAACTTGCAAAAAGTAAGCTAGTTTTTGAATTTCTAGTAAGGTAAGTTGGTATCCAGGAATCCCATACAGCTCCAGTAACCGCACAAGCAAAGAACGCGAACAAGTCATCCTAGGCTTGGAAGTTGTAACCTGCATTTGGTCGGCAGCAGGAGCACCTGCTGGCTCAAATACGATGGCTTGCACTTCTGGGAGTTGAGCAAAGGCTGCCTCGATTAAGGGTCTAACTTTGACCCAATCCAAACCACCATTGCCACACCCGAGTGGTGGAATGGCGATCGAGCGAATCCGGAGCTGCTTCACTTCTTCGATCAGTGCCTTCAGCCCAGACTGAACATCTTCCAGTTTTGATTTACCTTTCCAGTGACGCTTGGTGGGGAAGTTGATGATGTATCGGGGGTTGAATAAGCGACCTGTGGAAACAGTAAACATGCGCCCAGGTTGTACTTCCTTAGCATCACAAGCTTTTTTGTACTGTTGGAAGTTATCGGGAAAAGCTTGCTTGAATTGCAAGGCAATGCCTTTACCCATGACACCGACACAGTTGACAGTGTTCACTAGGGCTTCAGCATTTTCCTTCAATAGGTTGCCTTGCTTGAACTCAATCATTGATTTAGACTAGCCTTTTTCTGATTAATGCAATTGTACTATTTAGTGTTAGTAGTACCAGTTCCGGCGAATTTCCACCGGAATTGAGCAATTAAAATTCTGCAATATTTGGTGCACCTGTGTCTGTATCTGATTGTTGATTACCCCAATTTCGCTGATTAGTGACCAAGGGCAGAATTGATGAATCAAAAACTCAGCTTGTCGTCTGCACTTGCGGTTAGGATCATCGGCTGTGTCAAACCAGTACCGAGAATCCATCAGGTCCCAGTCAATCAAGGCTAAAGATCTTAGATCGTCGTAAAAGTCGGAGTAAGCCATCACTGCATGGCCATCCGTAAAAGCAAAGGCTAGACCTTGAGCTTCTATAGTGTCCACCTCACACACCAAGTGAATCACTGGCGTTTGGCCTTCTGCATAGCCTTCTACATTGCCCCGATCAATGGTGTAGAGCATGGGGGAGCGTGGAGCGAAATAGAACGGGACATAGTCATGCAAAAAACCTCCAACAGAGCAAGGTACGGGGGTTCTAGCACGCCGCTCTTGAATGCTATCGTGTGCAATATCAAGGTAGTCAATGCCCTCATACCGTAGTCGGCTGTTAGCAATGAGTCCACCTGATGGAAGAATTGAGACTAGGTTGTTGATATGAGTAATGTGGTAAATGCAGGTTGGCATTGGGCCACGTTAATACAAGAATTGAACAGCAGTTTGCCCGACACCCCCTGGAGGCAATGCACCAGCGAGCCGTTAATCAGCAAGTTGAAGAAGCAATTTATTTTAGCTGCTTACTTGAGCTCGGTGAACCTAAGCAGGCAGGTTGCCCAGGCTGATTGGCCTCAAAACTGGACGTGTTTGTTTTCTTACCTCCGGCCCTTGGTTCAGTGCCCAGCCAAAACTGCCTGAAACGGTGGGCGCGATCGCTCTCGAACCACGTATTACAGCTCAATAAGCTTATTATTTGGTAACAGCTTGCTTGTCAATTTATCTATACCAGAAACATTGTTGACAGCGCCATTGCAACGCGGCTCTATCAGGATAGAAAACTCTACTCTGGGGAAGATGGATAAGTTCTCCGTCTAACACACGATAATCTGTGTTCTGCAAACTGGGGGCAAGCCTAACCCGCATTGTCTCTGGCTCAATTACTAGCAAGTTCAGATCAAATAAGGTATGCAGATCTGCTCGGAGCAATAAACCATTAGATGGGTGGTTATTAACAGTATCACTGTAAGGGAGAATATGGGCTGCCTCAAGGGCTTCCCTCGCATTGCATTGAGTAATGGCACAACAATAGTTATAGGCTTCTAGCAAGCGCTGTCGGAACTGAGATTGCCCCTGGCGGCGAGCGATTGATACTGTAATTCTTTCTCGAGCCGTTTCCAAGTCGCGTGGAGCGAAAAAACCATCATTTTCAAGCTGATTTTGCGCTTCATGAACTGGCTCAAGCTTAGCTATTGTAACAATTTCAGGCTCAAGTTCTTGGATTTCTGAAACAGCGATATTTTCAGCCGAAGCTACTTCATCAGTACTATTCTTAGGTAATTCCTCAAGGCTAGCTTGAGCTGGTGAAGGATTGACCTCTCCTGGTAAGCTAGATTCTCCAGCTTTAGTAGTATCTCGTTGGTTCGCACTCAATGCTTCAACCATTGGATAAGGCTTTAATGCCTCAATCAGTTCTTGTAACTCTTGGTATTGCTCGCTCCATCCGAACTGCCGACAAATTTCGGCAGCTTTTTGAAAGTCTTCAATCGCTGCTCGTTCATTCCCCTGAGCATCTGAGTAAATGAAGGCTCGCTCTCGATAGATATCTGGGTTTCTAGGTTCAAGCAAAATAGCTTGTGTCAAGTCTGCGATCGCTAGGTCGTAATTTTTTAGCTTTAGCTGAGCTAAACCGCGACGATAATAAGGCTCATATAATCTGGAATTGATCTGAAGAGCCTGGCTATATTCCTCGATGGCCCTAGCATACAATTTTGCTTCTATGCTTTGTTGCCCAGCCCGGCAGAACACATCACTTAGCCTGACTCCTTTATTTTGGTTGGCTAAGCGAGTTAAATGCTTCTCCCATTCGGAATCTAACAGGTCTACAACATCTTCATTCAAGGACCTGCCTGAACCGCGAGGATCGAAGTTTGCTCCGCTAAATCTTGGCTGCTTCTTTAGAACATCCGTATTCAAGGGTTCCTTGAAATCAACTACCGAATCCCACTCAACAACAACTACAAATTTTCTTGAGTAAGCAAGTTGATCAGAGGAGTCATCAAGGTCATCTTCATTAAGATACTCCTGATCAAGATCGTAATCATAGGTTTCCGACACCCCATAGGCCGGACTTAAATGTTGATATCTCTTGTGTAAGCTTCTTAATTGCTTATTGGGCTCCGCCGCAACTACTTGCCCACGCGCAAAAATACCACAAGGTTTTTCTTCTGTTCTCTTAAAATATGCTACATCACCAACCTGAACCTTTTGTATTTGGCCACACGTCCACTCAGTTCGATATTTCTTTCCCATCGAAATCTTAGTTCTAGCCTTCTTGATATCCAACCAGATGCCATCATATTTGCCCGGATTACACAAGAAAAGCCTTGCTGTCATTGCTGATAGGGAATAGTTGAAGGTTGGCTAATAGTACAAATACAATTTCTCTTGACCAACGCTGCCCTTCGTACCCCTTGTACTCTGAGAAGCAGGTCTAAAAGAAGAAAAGATACACAGGTTAAATGCTGATGATCAGAGGGCTAGAACAGGATAGCTTTTAGGCTCCTGATCTCGGATGTGGCGTTTCAGCCATATGCTCTTGAAACTAGGATATATCTGTCTATCGTAAAAACCAAACTTATAGTGCCCCTTTTGAAGAGACTTATTCACACTGGAAGATGTGCTAGGGAGTAGCTTTGACAGGTGACACCCCCTAGTACAGGGGTGATACTTGAGAATAGATCCCACTTCCCTTGAAATTGCAGCATGCCTAAATGGTAGTAACCACACCAGACATAGGGTTGGTAAGTTCATGTTAAAACAGTCGCTGAATCTGGGAAGCACAGCCCTGGAAAACTGTGTAGGAAATGCAGGGTTACTGTTGCAGAAACTCATGGCAGAAGCGATCGCCTTCTTAGCCAAGTTAAAGAGATCCAGATCAACTACCTCTGTGAAGCAAAACCTTTCAGTTTTCACATGGAATCTAGACAGATTCTCAATCTTCCAACAAAATAGCATTCAGCAAATTAAGCTCAGAAGATGCCATGAAGTAGCGATCATCAAATAGGGTTTCCAACTGGGCAGTAACCCGCCGTCCTGCTACCGCTACCCAAGGAAATGCTTGATATTGGGAGACGACAGGCATCACAAGGCCCTGCGATGTCAGCGATCGCCCTAAAGCATTTCTCCAGACTCCGGGATCTTCTAGCATTTGCTGGCGGAAGCTGTCCTCTGAGTCATGCAAGTTCGTCCAAAAATGAGGATAATCCAGTGGCAGCGCGACCACGATGTTGTCTGTTTTCAAAGACTGCAGAGTTGAATACTCTTGGGTCGCTGCCTCTTTTTCTCGAATTAGCAATTTATGCAATTCTTTCGCAGGTCGTCGTAGCTTAGGTGGAAACCGACCTTCCACAATCTGGTGAAGCAATCCTAAAAGATCTCCACTACGCGATCGCACCTCAGTTCGCCATCCCTCAAAATTAAAGCGCTCCTCTGTCTGGCGATCGCCCCAATCTTCAATCCAAAAAGGGCCAATGCAGCTCAAGAAATCTGGAATTCTGAGTGCCTCCTGATCAAGCGCTGGAAGTAGGCTGCTTGAGCTACGAGAGACTGATTTAACAAAAGCCTCTAGGGTTGGATAAGTTGCATAGGATTTGGTTTGAGTATCTTTTGCCTGCCCCTTCAAATTAAAGTCAGCAAACATTTTCCGAACTAACTGTTCTACTTTGGCCACAACTGGCTTGGCATCCGCATTGTGATGATCACAAATAAAAACTTGAGCCTCGCGCAAGAAATCTTGAACATCATCCGACATGAGGCTTAAAAGTTCCTCATCACCCACAAAGCCTACAGGGACAAACGCAATATGTTGTCGTCGAAGCCCAGCATCTCCTTTAATCCGGGTATAGATCGTTGATCTCAACATCACTAGCAGGGTTAACAGGTCACTCGCTTGGCGCAACCAGAGGCGCGATCGATCATGCTCTCCATCTATCACGATAAAGTCATTAATTAGCATCACCAGCCGACGGGCTTGATGGTCACCGTCACTCCGAAATTCAGTTTAACTGAGTGTGCGGAGGCTACCCAATTGGATGAGGGCTTATTGCACGATTGGGTGACTGCGATCGAGCGCAAACGCCAAGCTGTTCTCTACGGACCTCCCGGCACTGGCAAAACGTTCTTGGCGCGTCACCTGGCCCAACATCTGATCGGCGGTGGGAGTGGCTTCGTGGATATTGTTCAATTTCATCCGGCTTACACCTATGAAGACTTTATTCAGGGCATTCGTCCTAAACGAGTGGAAGGAGGACTCGATTACCCCAGCGTTCCCGGTCGCTTTTTGGAGTTCTGTCAAAAAGCTCAATTATGCGGC
Source organism: Trichocoleus sp. FACHB-591 (assembly GCF_014695845.1). Classification (NCBI taxonomy): domain Bacteria; kingdom Bacillati; phylum Cyanobacteriota; class Cyanophyceae; order Leptolyngbyales; family Trichocoleusaceae; genus Trichocoleus; species Trichocoleus sp. FACHB-591. Next base: position 3,023 of record NZ_JACJPA010000026.1, on the reverse strand, counting down.
GAGCATCGTTGTGTGCTGATTATTGACGAGATCAACCGTGCCAATCTCTCGCAAGTGTTTGGGGAGTTGATGTATCTACTGGAATATCGAGACGAAAAGGTTTACTTAGCGGGGGGGGAACCTTTCAGCATCCCTAAAAACGTTTACATCATTGGCACCATGAACACCGCCGATCGCTCGATCGCGCTGGTCGATCATGCCCTGCGCCGCCGTTTTGCCTTCCTCTACCTGGCACCGAACTATGAAGGTTTGAGGAAATATCATCAGTCCACCGCTTATCCTGCTGACAATTTGATTCGCCTATTAACTCAAATCAACGACAAAATCGGTGATCCCCATTATCAAATTGGCACCAGCTTCTTTTTGCGACAACAGTTGCGCTCAGAAATCAAGAGTATTTGGCAGCTAGAGATTGAGCCGTACCTGGAAGAATTCTTCTTTGATCAGAGCGATAAACTGAAGACCTTGCGATGGGATGCAGTAGAGGGGCAATTACGTTCATGACCTCAATGGTTCCCACCGTTCATGAACTGGCTGAATATATCCCAAAGCTGTTTTCCGCCGAAGTGATTTCCCCAGACCTAGGGAAGTTGCTCTGGCAGTCCTATGGTGACAATGGTGTCTTGAAGAAAGGGGTGATCGCAGTCGAATTCCCCACGCCTATTACAGGCGGGCAGTGGCGCTTGCAATCCAACGGATGGGTCGGCTACATCCCATTGTCTGTAGAACTTGGGTTGCGACTCCAACCCAAGGTTGGGTTGGCCAACATCTTTGGCATGTTGGAATATGCCTACAAACTTCAAAGCTTTCATTTTCTAGAGGGTTTAAGCAACTTCGACCAGCTCGAAGACTTTTACAGTTCTTTAACTGAGATTTTGGCTCGCCGCACGATCGATCGCACTCGAAAAGGGCTCTATCGCGCTTATATCCCTAAGAGCGATCGCATGACCTTTGTCCGAGGACGAATGGATTTGCGGCAACTGGCGCAAAAGCCTTGGGAGGTCAAAATCAAATGCCACTACCAGGAACAGACCCCTGACATCGACGACAACCAAATCCTGCTGTGGACACTGCGCACCATTGCGGCCTGTGGGGCCTGTAAACCAGAAGTTTTGGTAAAGGTGCGGCAGGCATATCATGCGCTCCAAGGCACGGTGTCGCTAGAACCCTGTACGGCTCAAGCCTGTATCAAACGCCTCTATCACCGTCTTAACGAAGATTATCAGCCGCTGCACGCGCTCTGCCGCTTTTTCTTGGAGCAGAGCGGGCCGAGCCATACCGAGGGCGATCGCAAAATGCTGCCTTTTCTAGTCAATATGGCACGGCTCTATGAGCTATTTGTGGCTGAGTGGCTCAAGGCTCACCAAGCCAGCGGCTTACTGCCCCACAAACTAGCGGTTAAGTCTCAACATCAGGTTCACATCACCCAGGATGGCTCACTGTCTTTTAACATTGACTTGGTGTTGTTTGACATTGCCACAGGCAAAGCCCGCTATGTCCTAGACAGTAAATACAAAACTCCCACCTCTCCTTCAACCGCTGATGTCGCGCAAATCATTGCCTATGCCACCGCAGAAAGCTGTTCAGAAGCCATTCTGATCTATCCCCAACCCCTCCAGAAACCACTCGATACAAGAGTGCAAAATATCCGAGTTCGTACCTTGACTTTCGCCGTGGATGGGAACTTGGAACAAGGAGGAATGCATTTTCTACAGCGGGTATTGAGTTGAGAGATGGGAGTTTCTCCTTAGGAACAAGCACAGCAGCAGTTGAGGGGGTACAGCACCCATCACCCTGATTAACGGGGAAAAGCTGATTGACCTCCTAATCAAACGCAAAGTCGGGGTACGTGCCCACTTGGTATAAATCTTGCAGAGAAATGGCGATCGCGACCTGAGAGAGAAGTAGCAGGTTGCTATTCTTGATAACCTTGCGCTCAACTTCAGTCCAACCGAGCTAGTGAGTCTGATGAGCTTATCTGATGAGCAATTGAATCAGTGGGCGATCGCTGTGTTTGACACACCCTTTCACTCCCCTCGGCTCTATGGAGCAATTCGCCCAATTTAATCCTAGTGGAAAACTAACGTCATTATCCGCTAGGATTAAACTCTGAGGTCACAGCAGGGTGGGGCCGAGGAAAGAAGCACGGACAAGTTCTGCCAGTTTCCACCAAAGTTCTTTAGGCGGCCGGATCTCTGATGATTCACACCCATAGAGCTTATTGGGAGACCTAGCTAGGTTCTTGCGGCTCTGGTAGCCGTCTCTGGTAGCCCTTCAGTTCATCAAAGCTCTCAGGGGAAGAGTCATCGCAGTCGTATCCAAGGTTAAGTACTTCGTTAGATCTCATTCCTGACCTTTGACATAATCTAGTTCGCTACCTCGATTACTAAGTTATTGGATCTCTCTTAAGCACAGCCCAACCCACGACTGGTTTCAGCACTTGCCATTTTGGGTGTTGGTTGACTCCGATAAAACCAGCAATTAATTCTAGAGTTTGCTCAGAACCCTCTGTAATTAGCTTAATCCCTACTCGCGATTGCCCAAGTGGCAGCAAACGAGAAGCTAAGCCATCATCAATGCTCAGCTGAGAGCGCTCAATTGCCAAAATAGGATTCCTCACTAAACGAGGTTGGCTTTGAACCCATGATGCTTCGATGTATGGAAATAGATCAGTCAGCCAGCCAGTAATCCGTTCTGTTCCATAGGTGCGCTGAGGTTTATAGATAGAACGCCAAAATTCAAGATTCGGATTTCCAGAGACTGCTTGAATGAACTCCTCACAGATTGGCAATAGTCTTTGCGTCCACCACTCTAATTCGTATTGACCCAAGGTTTGCACGCGCTCATAAATACGCTCCCAATCTTCCACCGTTCCTAAAATTGTTAGATTGGGGATACCACAAATGCCTTAAACCTTATCGGAAATAGAAAGGGATGTTGATTAAGTCACTCCTTGCCCTCTGGATCTGCAACTAAACCGCTTGGAGCTTCTGCTTCGCTTTTTGAGAGCGGTAGGTGAGTCG
>NZ_JACJPA010000025.1:0-53632 GCF_014695845.1 Trichocoleus sp. FACHB-591 | reverse complement strand
GCGACAACCGTGCTCGGAGCCTGCCTAGGCGAGGTGGTTGTTGCCCTGTTGCTTCAGGAAGTTGAGCAAAAGCGCATGCTGTTACAGCAGCAGGGGTGGGAGGTTCAGATTACGAGGTGCAAGATCTGAGATGTGGTTTTTGGGAGTACCTGCGGCTTCTAACTCATAAGCAATGCCGTCTTCCGTGCCGTCGTGCTGAATCCAAAGTTTTTCGTTGATGATATCAATGTGAATTAAGGTGTCATAGACGCGATCGCCGTTGTGCCAGCCCGTTTCGATGAGGAGATAGCGATCGCGGTTTTGGTCAAAGATGAGTTCTTTTTGTACCTGGTCGTCTTGTCCTAAAAAATCGGCGTATTCTTGCAGCACCTGTTCGACGATCCCTCGATATTTGGTAGTTAGGGAATCCATGGAATGATTTCCTCCTGAGTGGGATTGAAGCTAAAAAGCCGAATCAGTCCATCTTGAATTAAAATTTGCCTAGCTTCTTCTTCAAAGACGGATTTGCAAACTTCTTCGGGAACAGCGAGATAAAGAGTGCGATCGGGTTCGTGGCGCATGAAGGGATGGAAAATTTGCCAGTTCCTCTCATGCTCTACGATTAGGTGCCCTGTTGTAGCGCTAAATCTAGGCATTGATTGCTAAGCCAGTGGACACCAGAACTTCAGGAGTCTAAAACTTTGGGAACAAAAACCTGACTAATCCACAGAGATTTTCTCTAAGAACGTTCGCGCCCTAGAAAAGCCAAGCTGGAAAGTTTTCTCAGGAGCCAGAAGTAATTGTCGTCAGACACCCCACAGTTGGCAAGTTTCATCCTTGGAAAAATGGCTTGATGGAGGTAGTCGCTTGGGTTACGAATAGAGTGTAGCTGTTGCCGGTGTTGAAAGCAGGCGATTGCCCTTGGAACTTAGTCCGGAAACTAAGCGATTGCGGTTGTGAGAGAGGCGGGTCGTGGAGAAGAGGATCACTCGATCGCTGCGGCCACTACTTCAACCAGTTCTGGGAATTTTGAGTTCTAAGTGTGCAAACTCTTCCTAGAATTAGTGGTCGATCGATGATTAACTGACTGATCACTCAATGTAAGTATCAGCTACGTGCCCCACAGCCAGGACAGAGAAAACTACTCTCATTTCCATTGTTTACGCAAGGAGATGCTAAGACATTTCTACCAAATACGCGTTCAATTAATCCTGTTTGTAACTCATGAGCCAAAATATGGATATTCGAGTCGGAAAGTTGGATGTATGGGTAGCGTTGATAACATTGATTGCATACCCGTGCTCCCCACTCGGTGCCACAATCTTTGTTATCTTGACAGTAGCAGCGAAAGCACTGCCTATCCAACATTTCAAAGATTTTGGCTTCTTGATAGCAGGTTGGACAGGCTAACAATGATTTGAAACGATCCTTTGCTTCGTGGGAAAAATGGTTAAGCCTCTTTAACTCATTCAACGATCCTTTGGCTTGTGGTCCACGAGATTCAGTTTGTTTAATTAATATTGAGAGATTTTTATTAAAAGTATCCTGCTCCTCTTGTTGAGGTGGCTTGTGTAATATCATCTGCTTACCATCTTGCAGCAGCCATGAACTCTCACGTAGCAAGGTTTCAGGTATTTTCTCCTCAACTGTGAAGGGATAGATTTGGCAGTATTGGTTATAGAACCACCATTGAATAACGTGGGCAATACGTTCAATACTGAAAATATCCAATGGGCTAATAGGCACTAAGGCTAGTTGTCCCTTAACGTTATAACTATTCTCAAAACTACTAACCTTCTGTCTGAGCAGTTCTTGCCGCTCGTCTCCAGTTCCTAGATATAGGATTACTTTAATGACGTTCGCGTCATTAGAGCAAATAGTACTAAGTTTTTCGTAGGCTGTATTAATATCATTTACATCATCATTATCAGTAGCCGTCAAGGGCAGCATTAATGGAACCAGTTTTAATGGCTGAATTTCATTTGCTTCCAATAGAAGCATTCCATCAGAATGCTGCTCTAAAGTAATGCTATTTCTTGTACTATTGAATTTAATTGAGATTTTTTGATCCGAGTTATGCAGGCTATCAAACTCAAACCCCAGTCCTCGATCGTCTGCTGTTCCATTACCTGTTAAAGCTCGGCTAACAATAAGGAAGCAGAAAGCTTCAAATCCTTTAAAGCCTTTCTGATAAGTTTCAATAAGTTGGTGAGGGGTTTGCGTATGCCCACGTTTCCAAGGAGTCCAAGCATGCCATAAACGATCAACATAACGATAGTGTTGATCGTTTATTAGAATATTAGTCCTTTTAAGTGTACTACCAACTTTCGCTTGCTGAGGAATAGCACGATATAGCTCTGTATCTAACAAACCCTTTAGCTTATATTGCAATTGTCGCAATAACTTGAGTGTCTCTTCCGCCATTTTCAGGGCAGTTTCAGCCTGAAATTGTTCACCCCAAAGGCTACAAATTCGATTTCTATTTCTCCAATAGGTTCGGTCAATATCCCGCGAAAAATCATCCGCTTGTTCCAGTTCTCTTTGCAGAGTTTCTACATCATTAATTCGCCGTTGCAGGTATTCCAGCAAGTGCTCGATCAGCCTTACAGCCACTCTATTCTCATAGATGTCTAATAAATCCTCACGAATCAAGCACAAGATTCTTTTGGGACGAATACTGCGAAATGTCCGCTTTTCCCAATCTTCTGTATGTGCTGCCAGAAAATCCGTAGCATGTGGTGAGATGCGCTGAGCACGCGAAATAGGTAGTCGATCAGTCTCCATCTTCAAATAGGTTCTTGGACGGTGACAAATTTCCTCAAGATGTCCAATGTGTTTTCCCAAAAGTTGCTCTAGTAGTTGAGGGGAGACATTTTCTTCAATATCATTTACTAGAGGTACTGTATTGACCCATTTCTTCCAAAACTCACTTTGCCCTGACAGCCTGTTCAGCACATCATCAAAGTGCTGCAAGCTATCCAGCAAGAGGTCAGAGGGGATTTGCCAAGAGGGAAATATTCTTTCACTTGTAGCATCGCCTCGTAGATGCACTCTAAAACATCTCGTAGCATCAGGGGAAATGTAGAGCGTAGACCTGGAAGAAACAGGCACTCCATTAACAGTAACAGTTTCCCTCTCTGTAGATTCAGGAAGAAGCTGCCATTGTCCCATCAACAGATAATGAGGAATATTCTTCTGAGTTTGACCAGTTAGACGGTTGTAAAACTGCATAGTTAATACGCCCCCCGTTCAACCCGTTGCAATTCTGATTCAAGGAGTTTCAAAGACTTTACTGGTTTACCTGTGTCTAATTCAGACCAGTATTCCTCGATTGTTTCATGAAGTTCTCTTAAGTCTGCTGGTTGAGTATCATGGCGATCGCGTACTTTTCGCAGAATCTTTGTTGCCAGAATATGGTCAGTGGCCTCAGTTAAAGAACCTCCTGCTGCCAGCACAATGGGAACATAGTGGTGCATCTGGCGTTCAAGTCTATTACCCCAAGCAACTTTAAATTTCCGCTCAAGCAGATCAGACAAGTTATTATTTAGGAAACTAAACGCTTTAGCTGTTCGACCACCGTGTTGTTTTTGAGCTTCCTTAAAAGTATTGGTTAGTGCCTCATAAGAGATCGGGTGTCTAGGCGGAAGTTGAGGGATATCAAAACTCTCATGGCTACGTGCTAGTTCCATCACATGAGCACGGTCATAGGTTTTATCTGCAAACTCCAGAGTGGTTTCGTCTTGATTTGCAGTACCAACAAACCAAACGTTTGGAGGAATAACTAACGTGTCATTGCCTCGGAAAAGTTTGGGGACGGGACGATCTAAATCAGTGTTTAATCTAAGTGTTGGTGCATCTTGCTCTAACTTAGAAAGAAAGTCTGCGAAGTACTGTTCAGGACGCGATAAATTCATCTCATCGAGAATGATGATGTAGATTTGGTCTTGAAATTCAGGGCACTGCGCCTCATATAAAGCTGTGAGAAAGTCAGTTTCGTAGTACTTCCCTTCAAAGGAGTTGTAGTAGCCAAGTAAATCTTGACGATCGCGCCATCCCGCCTGCACTTCAACCAATCTATAGTTGGCTTGACCTCTCTGGCCCATTGCACGGGCAAAAGCAAGAGGAAGACTAGTTTTTCCTGTACCACTGATGCCTTGCAGAATGTGAAGTTTACTCATTGCAATTCCACCCAGGAATGCTCTAATATCCTGCTCCGAGTAGTAAAGCCGCTTACCGTTTTCTTGAGGGGATAATGCAATACGGAAGCGAAGATCTTCAGCGAATTGTGCGAGGTTAATGACCTCTCGTGAAAGTATGGGGGAGATTTGTAACTTATCATCTCTGTCCATTTGAGTGCATTTCTCAAATGGACTGCGCTCCTTAGACTGGGAGATTGCATCATTAACGTCTCTCCTCAATTCATCTAAAGCTGCCTGCAATCGGTTGTTGCTCGTTTCTAGTGCTTCTTTCTGTTTCTGTAAAGTGTTAAAGTCCAGCACTCCAGTTTGATAAACTGCTTCCACTTTCCTTAGGCGGCTCACTTCCTGCTGCAAATTAAAACGATCCCTATCCCAACTTTCCTTCTCGTCTTCTAGACTCCTCAATCGTTCCACTGCAGCTTCCGTTAGGCGCTCAGCTAATTTTTGCTCAAGTTCCTCATTTCGACGACGCAGATCGGTTAATTCAGCCAGAATCTCCTCTGGGTTACGCTGACCAAATCTCTTTACTGCATCTACTGCTTTAAGTAAATTAGCTTCAAGACTGCGTTGTAACTCTTGAGACTTTTCATAACGTTCCTTCCAGACCCGTAAATTGGCTTCAAGGCTTTCAACCTTCGCGGCTGCACGGTGCTCTACTTTTTCCTCTAAAGATTCTCTATCTTCATGTAGTAACTCGCGTTCAATTCCTAGCTTGTTCTGTTCTTTTCTAAGTTGTCTACGTTCTGTGATTAACTGCTGCCTTTCCTCCTCTATAGCCTGCCCCTCTAGCAAAACTTCCTGTTCAAATTCAGCATATTTCTGAGTAATCTCGTCTTTCAGTTGTTGTTGGATCTCAAGCTTCCGACTTAATGCTTGGGTAACCTCACTGCTAAGTTGTTCAACTTGCTGATCTAACTCAGCTAGTGCAACTCGATTCTGGACTAGAAAGCCTGCTACTGCATTGGCTTCCCGCTCTTGAAGTTGGCGTTCTTGCTTTCCGATCTCTGCAAGCCACTGGTTTAATTGCTCTCGCTCGTCATGTAGTAGTTTAGATTGTTCAGCTGATTCCTGATCTCGATCGTCTAACTCAGCCTGTTTAACCTTTAATTCAGCTTGTAAGGATTCAAATTCTTTTTCCCGGCTTGCTAATTGCTCGGCTGCTAGGGCAAAGATCTGAGCATTTTTCCAAAGCTCATTTGGATCAAGATCATCTGGAGCAGATGAGCCTATGGCTTCTAGCTCCTGAGGCAAAAGTTTTTCTAATGCTTGCGGTAATAAAGCATTGGCCTGTTCATTTGACTGAATTTTTTCTACTGGATCCGTTGCTTTCTGGGGGATATTAGTTCCACTTTTTCCAACACCTCCAGAGTTTCTGTTCCGAGAGTCACTTTGATTTCCAGGGAATCCCTTGCTGCGCTTGCCCATATTTATCTCCAGGTGGTCAAAAGATTAGAGTTGAAGAATCACGGTTGGTACGATAGTTGCAGTGTTTCAGCAGCAAATCTGTAGACTGTGTTGATGTGTTCCTCTATTTCACTTAATTCATAAATCTGGTCTTGACCTGATGCATGGGCACCGGCATTGCGAATATCTGCCAACTTATCTAAGTTAACTAGCAAGTCAGGAAATTTATGAGCCATTAATCTTAACGGGTGTGCTGTATTGCCTGGAGTAGCAAGAAGTGAAGCTAGTATTAGAGAACGAAGAGAACCATTTCCACTATTTGCTGTTCTGGAAATATCATTTTTGCTAAAATTTAATAGTTTGTTAGGTAGTGGACTATAAAAACCTGCCTTTTCTGCATACTCGTTAAGAGTGCTTTGAATTTCCTTTTGGCTCTCTGGTAAACGTTTGCCGAGGTTTTTGGTGGAGAAATCGTTTCGGATGATTTTAAACAGGCACTCAGCTACCTTCTGCAAATTTCGAGAAATATCCTCTAATTTAGTAATGACTCTTTGGGGGGTTGATTGGGTTAACTCTGTTGCTTCAATATAAGCTCGTTCAACGGCAACAAAGTACTCAAATAGCTCGTTATAGCCTCTAATTACTGGAGTCAGTTTACTTTCAACTTTAAACTCTGCATTTCTGCTCGTTAAATTGAACCATTCGTCAAAGTTCTGAAATACTTGTTTTTGTTGTTCATCTAACATATTGGATATAAAGTTTTCTAATCCGCTAATTGTCTTGTCCTTACGATGCTTTTCTAGCTTACGAAGCAACCAAGGACTATCGCCTAAGCCGAACGGATCGCAGACATTCCAAATGTTTGCGCCCGAAAAATCTTCAGGCACATATATATAAGTTGCAAGCCACAAATCTCTTGGTTCTTCATCTATAAAAGAAACGCGATCAAGGTTGGGAATTTTTTCAAAAACCCAATCTTCATCATCAGTTTTAATAGAATTAAGATTTCTCAAAGTTCTTTGATGCTGACAAACTGCATCAATAATTTCAGTTGGAGAGGGTTGTCGCTCAATTGTATTTTTGACTTGTGGTAGAAATGCTGATTTGGGGGTTGGCTTACCCGTTGTACCAAAAATCAACTCTAGATAGTCCTTATCATTCAATTGAGTATCAACATACCCCTCTCGTTCCACAAAACGCGGAAACAAATCCCCCGTCCATGGATCTTGAAAAATGAATCCAGCAACGGCATCCTGCGTAATCCAAGTTTCAGCTTCTAAAATCCTCTGGCCTTTCTGGGTAAGCTTGCCATGTAGGCCAATGTATTGTTTCTCAGTAAGTTGTGTGAGAATTAGGGCTGTCAAATCTTTGCCAATATCAAGATGTTGGCTGATTTCAATGGCTTCTGTAATACCAGCACGATACATGCCTAACACTGCTTTCTCTAGAATGTTAACCTTACGCGATGAAAGGCGTGGGGCAACGACTCGGTACATCCTAACGGGGTACAAAAAATACTTGCGCTGCTTCCAAGGTGTAGCGGGTTTAGGATTGTAGTACAGGATGGAAGTGTCTTTGCGAAAAGGCATACTAATTCCCCTAAAGCAGCTTTCCAGAAGATGTTTGACAAAGTTCATAGAAGGCAATTAATTCGCGAATTGCCTGGCGTTCATTCTGCGGTTTGTCAGCCTCTACCCTAATCATCTCCAAGTCACCTACCGCAATTAATAATCGCTGTTGTCGGCTCATTGCCACACAAAGACGGTTTTCCAGAAGTAAAAAACCATACTTTCTTCTATAAGTTTCCGGAGTATTAGGGCTTGTCTGGATATTGTTACTTCGGGTTACGGAAAGAAAAACGACATCAAATTCCTTACCTTGAAATGCGTCAACAGTCCCGATTCTTAGCCGCTCAACTAGTTTACCCTCATGGTTTGTTGTTTCTCGCCATGCGGGAGCGACTTGGAATGTTCCGTCATCTGTAACTTCCGCCAAACCGAGTTTACAAAGTTCGTGCCAAAGCTCTGTTACCTGTGCTCTATAGAAGGCGATTACTCCAAACGTTAAACGAGGGTCATGTTCAATAAGACGTTTGAGTTCTTCTGCAATCCTTCGGGCTTCTATACGACGAGACTTGCTTTGTCCTCTGGTTTCACCCCCTAAGTTGAGGGGAACATTAATCCAGGCAGCGACTTTACCTTGATAACCGGGAAGGGCGTGAAAAAACTCTTCTGCTAGTCTTCCTGCTTTAATGTGTGATTCTCCATGATGTTCATAGAATGTCCGGCTAACAAAGTCACCTAGAGTCGGATGCATCCGATATTGAGTATCTAAAGTCACAGTACGTTTAATACCGTCCTGATTTTCCCATTCCTGCAATTGCTTAAATAATTTCTCAAACAAGCTCTTCTTTAATGCTTCCTGGGTTGTTGTGTTCGATGAACTTAATTGACGTTCAACATCTTCTTCGAGGATGTGAGGTAATTGACGATGATCTCCAACCAAAATAATTCGGCGTTCAGCTTTTGCTAGCGGAATGAAAAGATCGAGCGGATTGGCCCTAGCAGCTTCATCTATGATGACTGTTTCAAAAACACTATCAGGGCTTCCTGTGGTAGATTCCATTTCTCTTCCTACCGCTTGCTGACAAGTAGCTGCCAAGACCACTGTATAGCTTCGCAGCATTTGCCTAACTCCCAGAGGATCGCTTTCTAAATCATGTAGATATTCCTCTAAAACACTTTCAACTCCAGCACGAGATTGCTGCACCTGCTCCGTCAGGGTCTCTCTCACTTGTTTAAGTAAGGCTTCAATTTCAGGGTTCGCGACAGGTGTAGCAATTGAATCGCTGACAACGGAAGTTAGTTGATCTAGAAGCCTGGTTTGAAGCCCAGCTAAATCCTGAAGGAAAGGAGGTTCACCGGAAGATTCAAAATTATCCCAATCGGCGGCTATCTCCAGTAGGCTATGATCGCTGTCTGTTAACAGACTTAATGATTCAAGGCGGCGTAGAGTCTTGTATGCAGCAGTTGGTCCATCATCTGAAAAAGCGACAAGCTCTACACGGAGAGAGCGAACTGCCTGTATTGCCAACTCTCTGTCTTCATCATCAACAGAGTTGTGAGTTGTAGTGCTCGTTGTAAGGGTACGACTTTTCTCTAGGAGGCGATCGCTAAGTTCCCCAGGAATGCTTTCCTTAGTTAGGTCATAAATCTCTTTTAACAACTGTGCTGTTTGCTGTAAGCTGCCAGGGGCTAATATATAAGCCGTGATTAAGCTCTGTACTTGACGTAGTAAGGTGGTTTCAGGCAATTCTGTCCAGTCAGCTCGTTTAGCTTTAAGAGATTCAATTCGCTCTCGACGCCAGCGATCGACATTATCTGGAGTGTCACTTCGACTGGCTTTTCCCCCAACTCGAACTGCTGGAAGTCCAAATATAACGGTTCGTTCCGCCGCATTCTCAACTGCATCATGTTGGTAACTAGTTAGCAGTAATCGGTGGGAAACGTTTCCATTTCTATTTTTCTCAATATCGGCTAGAACAGCCTGAATTGCAGTGATAACCTTCGTCTTTCCTGTTCCTGGTGGTCCCTGAATTAGAGCAATATCGGGCGTGTTGATAGCAACTCGCAATGCCTCTTCTTGACGAGGCGTTGGAGACCCATTAAAGGATGTACTGATCGTTTTGGAATGTAGTTTATGCTTGCGATGATTTGAAATTGAGATCTTCTGATTCTGTAGAATTAGTCCCAACTGAGGCATAGGGCAGGTTGCCGTTCGGATCAGTTCTTCAGCACGTTTACGGCGTCTCAAACGAGTCCGATCGCCCTGTAGCGACACAAACAAAAATCCCTTTTTTGGAGGGGAAAGTAGTTCATCTGGGTCAGAGGGACGAATATCTATCGTTAGGTTTTGAGTGTCAACTTCAGTAAGTTGCCCAAAGAATGCCTTCTGACTACTGAGGCTAGCTTCCAAACTGCTCAGATTCGGTTCCTTCTCATTGGCTTCCAGGGAAAACTCAGATAAATCCCTTAAAGATTGCAATCGCTCCTCTAAATTCGCCTGTTTCTCAAGATGAAAGCGATGTTCGCCATTAGCTAACCTCTCCTCAAATGAGTACGTGATCCAACCGAATTCTTGAGCACGTTGAAGAATCGCCTTCTGCTCAAGTTCGTTGTACTCCCGCCATAGAGACAGATAGGTATCTGCGTTTTTAGCAAGAACATCTAGTTCGGTACGAATGCTACCTCGCAATGTTCCTGCAACTGATATATCGCAAAAGGACATAAGTCCTTCAACTAGAATCAAAGGACGCTGCTCATTAAAGTCTTTAGGTGGGCGAGATTTTGTAACTCGTTCAACTCGGAGGTAATTATCTTCTGTGCGACGTAAATCAACTGTAATTTTATTTCCGCATAGCTGAAATGTATTCTCTAACCCATCCTGGTAATTCGCACTGGTTCTCATGAGAATACGTGCTTTTCCGCTTGCACTGGCTGGGGGCAAAATTAGTTCGCGGGTTAACCACTCAAGAACTTTGTCAACTGGATCTGAAATTCGTAGGTATCGCTTCCTGATGTCTTCAATGACTTTTTCATCGATGCCAAACTGCATCTCATCTGGAATGTAAAGTCTACCTGGAAACTCATGTACTTGAATAGAGAGTTGGTTAGGATTTTGTCCTCTGGGATGAGTTTCTAATACCCAACATAGAGTTGGTAGATTACGTTCAAGAATACTTTCTAGCTGAGTCTGATTCTGTTGATCCTTACCGTTAATGTTCCAGCTATCTTTCCCGTGATAGAGAAGAATGTCATTGCTGATCTCATCCTTTTGGAGAAGAACCTCGTTTTTCACAGATACGAGTTCCTGCCCATTAAATGCTGTGCGATCGCTCCGTTCAATTTCAATAGTGTAGATACGTCCACTTTGAATGTCGCTGACTCTCATGATGGGTTTCCTCCGGAGACAAATCTGAAGGTTGCAAGACGATGTGAACGATCAATGGGGGCAAAATGGAGTAGCCAGGTGCGATGTTGGTCATTTGCTGGAACTCGTTGTCGTTGCTCCTGTACCTCTACAGTCGTTTGTTCCTGTCCATCAAAACATGACAACCAAAAGCATCGTCCGTTCAAGCTACGGACCCAAATGTTGCTGCCCTCAAGTCGAAGTTCAATTCCAGGCGCTTGATGACCTGGTGTATTTCTGCCATTAATTACTCGCTCAGTCAGAATCAATGATTGATTTTCGGTCAGCGCTAGAGCCGCCAAAATTTTTTGGTTTGATAAGAGCCTTTGGCATTCTTTGATATTTGGTAGTGATTCCCACCGTTTGATCAGTAGCTGTACTTGTGCTGGGCGTGGATAATCGCACCAAGGGCAACATCTCTGATTCGCGTAATAAGTGCTGCTACAATCCGGACATTGCACTGTGAAGTCTGCTGCTGAATATAAAGCCTCAGCCCATTGATTTATACCTGGTCGTTTTGTTGGGTCTTGCAGTCCTTCCCCAAAGGAACGCTGACATAGCTTCTTGAGGTTTGGAGATAACACCATATCTCTTGGTAAACCATGCAGCGTACTATTACTTTGATCGTCTGGGTCGTCTACCCAGGGTAGATAACCCTCTAATGCCTTTTCTTCCAATTCTGGTTCACCCTCCATAACCAGATCTCCTATTAATGGATGAATAAGGCAAAGAGTCTGAAAGGCTAACACGGCAAAGGCGTGGGCATCAGTTAAGGTATTAACCCCAGATTTACTCAGCACCAATTCTGGAGCACCATATCCAGGAGTATGAAAACTGCGCGTGGATGAAGAGCTTTCATAATGCAGGTTGTCTGCATCAATCAAACGGACTTCATGAGCATCTGAATCATTGGAAATAAAGATATTATTGGGTGATGGATCGCTGTAAACTAACCCTTTGCTGTGAAGCTGAGCAAGAATTTCTGCACAACGTGCTAGCAGAAGCAAACGACGATGTAGTCCTCCACCAGTGAGATACCACTCTGCAAGGGAACTAACATCACGCGGAGGATGAATTAACCGTGAGAGTGGAACCATTCCAGTAATGAGTTCCATCACGTACCCTAGGTGAGGCGGTTGCAGCATCTCTAAAGGGGAAGCTACTCCCAACCCTCGTAACTCGTGCATTTGACGAATGTTTTGCAGTTGTCCTCGGAGTAACTGGCGTTGCTTGCTAGAGCGATCAAACAAAATTTTGATTGCTCGCCGCCCACCTTTAGCTGCATATACGGCTCCCTGTCCTCCTCTACCCAGTTCTCGTTCTAGCTCGTAGGTTTGCCCTCGTTCATCAGTTAGCCGTTTACCTTCAAAATTCATTTTTGGTCATCCTTTGGGCATTCGCACCAGAGCACTGCCAGAGTCTTATCGTCTAAGTGTTTAGGGGTTGCCCAATTTCGTAACTCATGGTGTAGAGCGTACCGACGCTCTGAAGGAACCATTGCACCGAAATCAGTAACGAGGGTATGAATAAAATCTCCGATGCGATCGCCCACTAAGTCATCAGCGATACCATCTGTTGCTAGCAGCACTGCTGAATTAGGGGATAACCTGGGCTTTGTAATAACTGTCCAGTCTTTGGTCGTTTTGGCAATTCCAAGTCCGGTTGTTTGGTTCGTAAACCCCTGACGCTCACCCTGTAAAATTTCTAAGCTTCCATCACCATACCGAATTGCAGCAATACCATCTCCTAATTGAGCAATAGTTAATTCACCAGATGGTATTACTACTGCAAAAAGACAAGTTGCTACGCTGTCTTCTTCTCTTGCAGGTAGAACACGCAATCCCCAAAACAAGTGAACTAAGCGGAGGAGAGTTGCAGTGGGGGCATTCTCAGATTTTGCCCAAGGCTTTAAGGCATCCTTAACGGCTCGACAAGCCATTTGTGACCCTATACGGGCATTTGGTTTAGACCCCATCCCATCACTAACGACAATGGCAGTGCCAAACGAACCCGTCGTTCCCGTCCAAGCATCCTCGTTCGGGCGGTTCTGCTGAATATGCGATCGCCCTCGAACTGACGCTCCAAACCATACCAATCGTGACTGCGAAGGGCTTAACATCAGAACTCCAGGAGGTCATCCAGGTTATCAAAATCAATCGGAGGAATGCTGTTGGGGCTAACACTCTTAGATCGGCTGGTAACTGTCACTGTGACCCAACGGAAGAATTTTTGAATTCCGGTTTCATCTGCCCTAAAAACTGGAATTTCGGGATGTTGACCGACAAGAAATGCTTTGAGAGTTGTTTCGTCTGCGTCAGGACCAATACCCATTGCAAAACGTAGCGCCTTAGAAGCCCGTTCTGAATGTAGAAGTTCTTGTAAAGGTTCTTTCCAGTTCTCGGAGGTCCGCCCTCTTTCGTCGGTAGGCTGCCCATCAGAAATCAAGACCAAGTTAGGATGATAGGAGCGGCTGGGAATAATTGTCTTATCTTCTAATAGCTGGGTTGCCAGCTCAAATGCTGCACCCATTGGGGTTGCTCCTTTTGCCTCCATATCTGTCCACTGGATTTGGGAAGCTGGTTGTAATGTCTGGTGAAGGCTAGCACCACCTCCACCAAACGTAATAACTGCTACATGAATGTCCGCTCGTACGTCCTGCTCATCGGCAAAAATTGTGATCATTTCAGCGATCGCCCGGTTTAGAGCTGGCAATTTTCCATAGGCCGTCATGCTGCCACTGACATCTGCCAGAATGATCACAGGCATCATCCTGGCGGTAGCAATAGAGAAATCTTTGAGTTTACTCATAACTCGATGTGAATTTTGACCAGTAACATGCTTTGTGAAAACCTGACACGAAGTCTCTAAGTAGAGGATTCCCCAAATTCTCTCTTCCTGCACCTCAAATCCTTTACAGGACTTTTATCGTTTACATAAGAACCGGGAATGCAAGGGATGTGTGAAGTTTTTGAAGAGAAAACGTTTGGGCATCAATAAAACTCAATGGAATACTTCAGTTCCTAGGCAGCTCAACTTGGTCAGGCAAGAAGTTCCATTGGTATATTTTTTTCTACGTACATAATTCCCTTGGGGAGAAGGGAGCATAAGCCGTTCTCGTAATGAATCAAAGCTTCAGCATCCAGTTTCTGCAGGATGTCCTTTCTGAAAGCTGATGGGTTGGAGTACCTAGTCCACTTCACTAGCGCAGTATCTCTAACCTTGCTGGGATTTTTGGAGTACAAGATAGCCAATGCCCTACTGCGAAAATCTAGCTTGGTATTTTGAACCCGGACGAATCCGTCCACATCAGCAATAATCGGGACAGCTGTCTCGTTGATACTTTCAGCAATTTTTCTGGCTGTATCGATCGGACAGTTGTAATAGAGCCGAAGAATCTCAGTCAAAATCCAGTCCGCACAGTGAGCTATTAGCAGAGCATCAGGGGAATTGGGACTGACATCGCCTCCAACATGAGCCACATCCCTCCGATTTCGTACATCGAGAAGAATTCGGGCAAGCCGAGGAATGAAAATCCTTACAGACTCGTGTAGGGCTGTATTGTTCTCAACTCGGCGGATGATGCCATCGCTGTTCCCCAAGGAAGTTCCAAAGGGGGTGTATGGGGGATTATCTAAATGCTGAATAAGGCGCAACACGCATTCCGCAAATCGTCCTCCATTCAGCTCACCTGGTCGAAATTTTCGAAAGGCTAGATTCTGCTTAATGTCTAAATACTCCTTGAGTAGATTCGTTACGATTTCAGGTGGAAGTGGTGGTGATAAGACAGAAATAACTTGGCTCCTTGCAACACTCATCGCTAATTCACCACCTCATCTTCGGAAATATCTGTAGCGCCAATTGGAGCACCAGTTGTCCAAGCCTCAACGATCTGCTGTCCTTTGGAAGTCAGGAAAAAACTGTCCTCGGTCTTTCGAAAGTATCGGCTATTACTGGGTTTGAAGAGAGCCTCTTTGAATGTCTCTGCCTTCACAGAGATTGTTTTGAACTTTTCTTTGAAGTAGTAGTAAGCATCGTTCGACCGAACGGCTTGAACCTTGTTCAGATGAACAGTCAGGAGCCAAAGAGATACAAGTGCATAGTCTTTTGCTCGATGGATGTCGCGAATGTTAAGGCTACCAATATCTACTTCTTCCAATGCCCACTCTTGAATCTTAATTTTATCCTCTTTGTTAAATCTCTGTCGTTTTCCGCTTGTAGTACCGTTACGTTCCCAATATTTATTTCCTGATCCGATGTTTCCATCCTCAATTTGAGCAAGAATTGCTCTTACTTCTTTTTCTCCATCATGATTGAGTTTGAATCCACCTCCAATTTCATTTAAGTAGGTTCGCGTTATCTCTCCCAAATACTTTGGAAAGTTACGTGGATCGAGAACACTGGCTCGCTCAGCGGCTTTTCTGAAATGTTCTTTATCTGGTACAGTCTGTCCACAAATTTGATTGTATGCAGCAGCATACAGTAGGATAAATCGCTTTTGTTGCTCTGCCCAAGTTGTTCCCTTAAAGTCCTTGATGTTAGCTACAAGGTAACCGCCATCCTGTTCAAAATAACTTGCTGCTCCAACTAAATTTGTCTCAACTGTTTGAGCCGAGGGTGCCTCTGGCAGTTGTAGTGCCGTCATTTCTGGAAGAGCATCCTCTAAACCTAGTGATAGTTGTTGCGGAACTACAGCAGCGTTAGGAACTATTTTATGGGTACCTTTTTGTGGTCTGGAAATGATCTGCCCAACAATGAACGGAGCAATTTCACTGACAGCATGATCAGACATACTGAATTCCGTATATTCTTCGTATGTTTTTCCTGATTGTTTAATGTCACGAACATACTTATTTACCTGCGCTGATGGTGAGGGCAGCTTTGCGATCGCCTGACCACAGCTAAAACAGAATGGCTTTCCTGGAACCAACTTTTTACCGCAGCTAGGGCTAAGGCACTTCGTCTGCTGATTGCAAATGATACAAAAGTTGTGTTCTGTTGGAGTCTCAGAATTGCAGAAGGGGCAGGTTAGCGTCAGAGCCATAGATCAGTGAATCTCCAAAAGGTAAAGTAATTCAGGGAAAGCTACGCAAGAATTTTGTAGGTTAGACCCAATCGATTTACCGGATGCCGGGTCAGATGAGAATAAATTTTCGGTGAGTTATTCACCCGCACCATACTGAGGTTCTGAAGTTATCTCAGTTACCATCTACTGAACTAGCAGTAGTGTAATCCGTCTTTCCTTCATCCAGAAATTACTTTGATGCGAATGACGAATTTGAAGGTGGGCAGCGATTGACACACTGGCGAGTTATCATTACTGTGTCAATCACCTGCCGCACTTCAGCAGTAGTCAGGGTAGCAAAAGCCTAAGCCTACTGCATCGCCTTAAACTGCGCTAATCGCTGTTTGAAAATCTGCCAGTATTCCATTAATTCCTCCTGCTCAATCCGGAAAACCTGTGTTTCTGTATGCGGTAGCGCAATCGCAATCAAAGCTTGGGCTACACGAATTCCCTTACTTTGGTAAACCCGATTGATAGCAGCGGTATAAGCTGCTACTTGGAAGCAGTGATCTTGAATCCAGTCCCAGCGTTTGAGTTTAGTGGAAGTTTTCCAATCACAAACCCAAAGTTGCCCATTGTAGTTAACAAGGGCATCAACAACTCCTGCAAAGCCAGATATATGCCACACGTTTCCCTCAACAAGGTAAGCCTCCTCAATCGCCTCCAGAAAAGGCTGAATGGATTGCCAATACTTCTGCTGTTCCACATCCTGGTCAATGTGGTCACGGAAAGAGCCATTGAAATAACCTTCAATCTGTTTGTGAAGAAGCTTGCCGCGTTTTGTCGATTCGCGCCTAATGCGCTGTGCTTCAGCAAAGCCTACTTGTTTCTCCCAGTCCTTAAATTTCTGCTGCTCCTCCTCAGGGCGAGTAGCAGCCAAAATAGTTGTGATCCCTGTATAAATTCGCCCCTGAACAGAATAGTATTGTCGTCCTTCGTACCAAGTGCATTGAGCGTTGTATTTAGGTAGACTTACTGAGTTCAGGGTTTCCATAGACACTGATAGCATCAATAGTGAACTGCTATCAGTATAATTCGGCACCCAATAGCGATAAAACTACTTAGATGCGAACGACGAATTTTTATTACTTGTAGAGATCTGAGATCGCCCTGCCGATACCACTAATCTTCTCCACAAGTTCCGGTGGTTCAATGACCTTTACCTGATCTCCAAACCCTAAGATCCACCGACGCAGGTCAATATCGTCCAAAGACCAACGAGGAAGTTTGATCTGAAACCGATTTGGATGAGCAGGGTCTAGACTTTTAGCCAAGGTAAAAATTGGAGCCAGTTGCTGAGATGTGGGATTGCCGGATAGTTTGGGTGACATCTTCATTTGAGAGATCGGAAATCGTTGAGTGCCCTCACTAACAAACCGGAAAGCACTGTCATTAAACCAAAGTTCTACAGTCATACAGACAGCATCACGGGTTGCGGGAGTTTTGCTCAAAAATTGGCGCTGCTCACTAGCACTTCTACCCAGATAAAGCCCTCCACAGGCTTGGTAGAGACATTGGAGCCTGTGCAGTGACTTTTGCTGGTCACGACGATCGCATTTGTTTAGTTGAGGATAACCCCGAAATAATCGGTCTAATCGTTCAAACTGCAATAAACCCTTGTCCTTTCCCTCGATAATTTCAAAGCCAAGATACCAACCGATATTATGAAAGACAATTTGCAAAGGGCAAACTCGAAAGAAGTCATCTTGGTTGTCGCTATATCGACCAACACCGGAAAACCGCTTTAACTCCAAAACTTGACCCAGCTCAATTTCATCCTCCAGTTTCTCAATATTCTTAGCAAGAGCAGATTGCGGCAGCAACTGGGAATCAACAATCGTACGGTTGCAGATAGCGCGAACAGGATAAATCGACTGAGTACTTAATTGACTTTGCCTCATCCGTTCGTCAAAAACTTCAAAAATTCCCAACGCAATGGGGTCTTGCAGATTTTTGGCTTGAGCTTGCAAAACGTGAAAAACTTTGGCTAATTGAGGAGCAGATAAAATTCCTGTTCCAATAAAATAACCACGTTTTAATGCGAAGTCTGGCAGAATGCGGAAGGGTTTGAGTATCCGTTCAATGTCTTTGCGGATTGCATCTGTTTGGTCACCGTCAACCAAACCCTGCTTCTGCATCATGGAGACTAAGCTACCCAGACTACCTTGCTCTGAATCCCACTGAAAGGGATGTTGGATGATAAAACGAATGGTTGTTAATAACCGTTTGAATGGTTCAGTATCAGAATAGGCATGGGTTGCAGAGTCGATCGCTAAAACTTCAGCAATGGTTAGTTCCTGATTGCTAGGAGATGGATTAAGGAAGTTATTTTCGTCTAGCCATTCAAGATCAGCAGCAATTGCGTTAGGGTCAGCATAGATGCCACCATATAGCCGTTGCATAACAGCACAAATCTCTGACAGGTCAGTCTGGAATTGAGTCTCGTCTCCAAGCAACTGTTTCAGTAAATCAGGATTGGTCTTTTGAAGATTGCCGATGCCGGGGTAATGTACCAGCAGGCTGATTAAGTGCAGTAGGCGATCGAAATCTAGCAAGCCTGAGTAGGGATGTAAGGTGACTTGACTATGTTGAGTACGGTTTGCGCGATTCGTGATACTGCGGGAAAGCTGATTGATTTTGCTTTTAACTTCAACGATTAGATCATTGGATTGGGCTGGGTTTAGCTCATAAACTCCCACAAAACCCTCGGCTGCCAGGGGTGGGAAATTCTTTAGGCTCTGGAATAGCTGATTTAGAACTTCAGGGGGAACTTGCCGCCCTCGCTGCATGTTCCAGTTCTGGCAAAACTGACGGGGTGTCTTCAGGTGCCAAGCGATCCACTGGGCTTTGAGATCAGCAACTTTCTGAAGCAAACTCATACGCCAGACACGTTTGGCATTGGTCGCGTCATAGATTACTGGTTGCTGTTGAGCGATCGCCTCTTGGATTTCCTTCAAAACAACTCGTTCAACTTCTGCCCAATCACCCTGAATAGATTCGTCCCCGTATAGTCTTTCCCTAATCCGGTCAGTTGAAATAACTCGACTATTAGGAATATGCTGGCTCATCTGAGTAGCCAGGGTGGATTTTCCGCTTCCGGGTGGACCAATTAGGAAATGGCAAATGAGAGGAGAATTCATAAGGTAGTGCCTCTCGTCAATAACAGTTCAGTACTACTATGTTCGATTCAAATCGTTGTAAAGACTTTCACAAAGCGCAAGTGCACTCATACAGAAAGATGCAGCAGTTCCTACATTCAAAAAATCTCGGATCTCTAGATGTTGTCCGAAATCACCGACTGACTTGATGTGGTTGACTAGAACATAGGTAGATTTGGAAATGTATCGAGTGACAGGGCGAGAGTTTTGAGTTCCAGTCGCAAGACGAAGAATATTACAGTGTTCACCACGGCTGCGAGGTAGTTGTCTGTTTGGGGCTAGAAGCCCATCTCGCCACTCGCCTGATTCTCGCCATTCAGTGACCCAACTAGAAGGAATTGAGCGATCGCGAGGTAATTCTTTCTCCCAAATCAGATCAAGTGCCCGTTCTGCAATACTTCGCATCCAAACCAGCGACCCCTCGGGAGAGGGAGAGATGTCTCGAATCGCCTTACGTACATGACCAGTGAGGGTTTGATCAACAAGTGGAATCTGAGCAAGTCTCAGTTCTAAAGTGCCTTGAATGTTTTCCTCAAAAACTCCGACACTACCAAATAAGCGTTGCAGGTCAGCAACTCCAGGGCTTCTGAGTCGTGCATATTTCTCAATGATCTTGCAGGCTGGTTTGAGAGTGCCTCCTGTAGTTTGTAGAAAGCCTCGTCTCTCCAATTCAGATTTTCTGCTGTGCGGCAATTGATTTTGAGGAAAGCCTCGTTCTAAAGCTAAGACTAAATCGCTCCTCATTTCGTCATTGCAATCACCCCACAGAGCTAAGAGAAGCTGAGATTGGCTGGCGACCATCCTTTCAGCAATTCGCCCAACCTCGGCTTGTGATAGCGTAGCTCCTTCAGATGTGTCACGGAAAAGCTCACGCATGAGAGCGGCTGCCAAGAGAGGAACACCTCCAGACCACGCGATAATTTCTCGTTTTGCGGCAGGCTCAATCGTAACGTTCTTCTCCTGAATCGGTTTCAGGAAACCCTCCCAGTCTGATTCTTCGAGCTTATTAATCTCTAACGGCGTATCATAGAAGATTTCCCAGAAGTCAGAAGATTTGGATTCCTCGGATGCACAAAGCTCTCGAAGGGGACGACGGCTGCCTGTGACCAGGGTCAAGCTGGGGTGAAGTGCTAAAGTTCGCATGTTATCCCAGAGCATTCTGGTGATATTTGAAGCGGCTAGAACGTGATCGAAGCCGTCTAGAACAGCAAGCAGGCGATCACCTGTACGGTCTAGCTCTCCAAACGCTAGATCAAGGAATTCATGAGGATTGCTGTTACCATTTAGGTCGATACACTCTGCGACTTCTGGTCGAAATTGCTTGATCGTTGATTTAACTTCTTTAGCAAAACAAAGTCTAAAGTCTTCATCAGCTGTGGGTGTAGTGTGGCGGAAGTCGATGTACAGCGCTGTCGTGAAGTAGTCATTTCCAGGGCGATACTTCTCTGCTAGATGATTAAGTAGTACGCTTTTTCCATAGCGGGCGAATCCAATGACTGATACATGATCGGGCGTTGGCTTCAATAAATGGCTTTCTAAATCTGCCAGCATCTGTTCTCGTCCCAACAATTTTGGAACGGTTCCCCCTAGCACTTGATAAAACTCAGTCATTACAATACCTCCTCGGCTTCTCTCATTGCTTCCCGTTTTAGATCTTCAAAATCAATATGGCGCTGAATCCATTTCTCCATTAGTGGAATGGAGAGGGCATAAGCTTCACGCCCCTGAGTAGAATCAAAATCAATCAATTCCAATTCTCGTAAAAAGTCCAAATCCTCTCCTAGCCCTCGTTTTTTGGGGACACGAATCCCAAATTCTTCAAGCTTCGTTTCTAAAAAATCGAGGTTTGTTGGATCATCACCATCTACAAAACGCTGACAAATTGCCAGAATCATTCGTCGGCGTTCAGTTCCCGCATACTTCCACAGGGTGCGGAAATGTTCATTGTCTTCTACCATTGCAGTGGCAGCAGATTCGACCAATGCGGGCGTGATGGTTCTTTCTGCCTGTCGCTTTGATCGCTCAAACACACGAGTACATAACGACTGAATTAGATAAGGTTGGCAGGCACAGAGATTGACGAGTCGATCGCGAGCTTCGGGTAAAAACAACAGTTGTCCCTCAACAGGTTCAGTCACAAGGTTTCTTGCACTATCAAGAGGTAAAGCGCTAATGCCAATCTGATAGCCAAACCCAAATAAGGCTGACCAGTATTCTTCCCGCAGCCGCTTCAGGCGTCGCGATCCAGTAATGATTGCTGACATATCTGAGTAGGTGTGCAGGAGATAGCGAATATTTTCGGGAACTTGAGGATTGGTGATGCCTTGATCAATTCCCTCTTGGAGTTTGTCAAACTCATCCAGCATTAAAAGCAACTTGCAGGGCTGGATTGCTTCTAAAACACTTCGCAGATACAGTTCAAATGCTTCAAAGGGATGGTCTCCAGAAAACGTGGCGTCTAAAGCGTCTACCAGTTCTCGTACCAAGGGCCTGTCTGAAGCAGGTGGTGGCTGGCTTGGTAACCAGGTTACAACTCCAGCTGTGGTACAAGCTTCCCAAATTGTTCTGGTGAATAGTCGAAAGACGTGGCGAGTTGCCATACTGTCTGCCCCTTGCAAGGAGCATTCCACCATTAACCAGCTATGTAAATTGTTGTCTTTTTGAAGCTGCCTGAGAATTGAAGTTTTTCCAGTGCGGCGATTGCCTTCGAGCAAAATCACATTAGATTGAGTTTCATCATTGAGGTGATCTTTAATTTGCTCAATGACATCGTCTCGCCCGTAAAACATTTCTTCTCGTTCGATCGGTCTACCAACCACATAGGGACTGGCTCCCAAGTTGGCAACAGATGACTCTCGAAGCGAACGAATAGCAAGGGAGAGTGGAATCTCTCCTTGAACCATGTTTCCGTCAAGCCGTTGCGCTCTCCATATTACGGTGAAGTCAAACGTTCCTGATGTCTGTTGAGGTTTCACAAGGAGTGGAATTTTACCTTTCTCACTTTCGGAGAGGTAGGTTATTTTTCCAGTTCCAATGGTCGGGACAGTCTGAAATGATAAATTTCTTAGAGAAGTTGGAGATACGTTGTGGATGAGTAAATTTACTTCACTGGGTGTTCCAACTTCAACACTAGCAGGCTCAGGGTTTATCTCAATCCCAGTATTTTCTAAAGTTGATTCAATTTCACGAGTAACTAACTTGATGACTTCATAACTAACTTGCCGTGCCCTTTCGATCACAGCAATAGAGTTGTTGTCTAGTTCTTCAAGTGCATCCCTCATCCGGCGATGGGCATTCTCTAGCACTGCTAAGCGACCTGTTCCATCTGGAATTTCATGGATGCCTGTAAGGGCAGAAGCAGCGGTGGCAGAGGCAATCAACCAAGGCAGGATCTCTGCGGGAACAGTCTCTAACCCGTGAACTTCTCGATTTCTGAGGTTGCTGAGTTCTTTACCAAAGCGATCGCACCACAGCAGCCTTGCTTCACTTCCTGCTTTCTCCGTTTCTGCAATCGATCGAACGACTTTAGATTGTTCAAGCCAGGTCAACACAGGGTCGTCACTGGCACCCGTAGCCATACGGACTAATGCACTTAAGGCATCTGAAATTCGTCCGTGAGTCCCTTGCCAAAGACGATCCTGCATCTGAAGGGGTGCTACAGGTATCTTCAGATCTTTCAGTGCTTCCATCGAAAGATGTTGGATAGTCGCTCCACGAGCGTGCCCCTTTAGCCAAGACTGATAGGCAGGAGAGCGCAAGAGTTCTGCTAGAAATTGAGCCGTTACCCCCTCTTTGGGACGAATGACAGCAAGACCTTGTGTTGCGATCGCTCCTACCGTTCCAGCTACATCTGAGATAAGCCCTACTTTGCCTATTGTCCCTGACTTTGTAACGATGATGTCTAGAGGTCGTAGGTAATGCTTTTTCTTAACCTTTGACTCTCCAGCTTTCGTAAGAAATAACTCCGGAGCTTTTGCCCCCACGTCTTTCACATCAGAAACGCGAAGCAGCCCTTTGACAACATCAGGGTGCTTAGGATCTTTGGTAATCATCTCCTGCTTATAGGAAATCCCTGTAAAAACTTCAGCGACTTGCTGTAACGATCGCAGCTTGATGGTGGGATCGGTTTCAATCAGGGTATTTAACTGCTCAGCTAAGGCATCATCACCTGTTCGCTTTACAATCAGTTCCCAATCTCGTTGGGCAAGCGTTGTAATTGGCGTATTCCAGAGATGAGTCCCAGGTTTGCCGTCGTGAAATGTTTGGGCAACTCGCTTTACAAATAACCGTTGTTCATCAGGTGATGCGAATTCTCGTTTTCGCTGACCAGAGGGAAAATTTTCGACCAAGAAGAAGCGGATGGAAGAAGCAGGCTCTTCTCGTCGAAAGATCAGAAGGTTGGAGTTAAGCCCAGTAAATGGAGCGAAGGCTCCTGGAGGCAGTGCCAGAACCCCTTCAACGTAGAAGTCAGATACCAACCGTTCGCGAAGATACTTTTCTGCGCCAGAGCGGAAGAAAATACCGTCAGGGAAGGCGACGACGGCTCGACCACCTGGACGCAGAGAAGCCATGATGTGTTGTAGGAAAAGCGCTTCTGTGGTTGAGGTAGGGATTGGAAATTCATTTCGATGAGCGTAAGCAGATGATCTCTGCCCCCAGGGTGGCACTGCCAGAATGCGATCGAATCCTTCAGATGCACGGTTTTGTAGTAGTGATCGTTCTAACGTGTCACCAAGTTCGA
This sequence comes from Trichocoleus sp. FACHB-591, assembly GCF_014695845.1. Lineage (NCBI taxonomy): Bacteria > Bacillati > Cyanobacteriota > Cyanophyceae > Leptolyngbyales > Trichocoleusaceae > Trichocoleus > Trichocoleus sp. FACHB-591. Next base: position 30,121 of record NZ_JACJPA010000025.1, on the reverse strand, counting down.
GCCGGGGTTGATCAATACCTGCAAGGACAACGCGCGTGAGTCCAATTGCGTAGGCGATGGGATTAATCTCAACGCCAAAAATGCTGGTTTCTTGAATGGCTAGCCAGCTGCCGGGTGAGAGCACAGTAGCTTGTTCTTGCAGACGGCGGGTGGAAGCAACGAGCAAGCCACCCATGCCAAAGCAAGGATCGTAGATGCGATCGCCTGGTTTTGGGTCAGCGAGTTCGATCATTAAATCAACGATCGGCTGAGGGGTCATAAACTGACCAGAATCTTTGCCCCCCGTGAAGTCTGAGATTAGAACTTCTAGAACATTTCCGGCAGCAGCTCGATCCGCTGTAAAGTCGAAGGGCAAGGAGTCGATCCAGCGGAATAGCTCGAAAATGGGTTCTAGTGAAGATAGCGATTCCGATTGCTCAATTCCAGTTTGTTCGAGAGCAACTCCGATTCGATGAAGCTGCTGCCCAAGTGGAGTGGAATCTGCCCATTTTAGAGATGGAACAAGTTCACGTTGGAAGAACCTCATGAGGTCATGAAAATCTCGTTGTCGCAATGCCGACCAACGAAGATGGTCTGGCAGCGCGGAAGGGTAGTGCGATCGATCAAATTCGGCGATCGCTCTTTGCTCTGCTTCATGAAAGTCTGCCCAGCGTAAAAACAGCAAAGCTGCGGCATGAACGACAACATCACGATCGAGCATTCTGCCGTTTCTGCGGTAAGCGTTTAGCACTCCCCACAGTTCTTTTTTAAGGTCTCGCTGTTCTAAAGAGTTCATCTGATAGGTTAAAGTTCTCCAGCAAAGGCTTTTCGTAAAATTGCAGCAGATAGGGCTTTGGTATTAGTTTGAGAAGAATGCTGAACGATTTTGTCTTGATGCTGCTAGACCTTCCTGCAAGGTGTGATATTCGTTGCGCGGCATCTTTTGCTCCTCTGCTTTCCTGGTGACTAAATCTCAACTTTGTTAGTATGCCCCTGCCGTAATGACGTAATCGCTTCGTCTAGTGATAGCATCCCGAAGTCCTATTACACTTGTATCCGATACCTCCTCCAAAGTACAACAACCTGATGCGAATGACGAAAAAGCAGCTTCACCCGTTTTCATGTAGATCGTTAGAGAAGCAAGTGCGATAAAGCTAGGGTTAAGGTAGTTGGGCAAGAGAGACAGTTGAATGCTTTGATGCTTTGATGGAGAAATTAGAACAGTTGCACAATAATTTACCCTGGCAGCAACTAACTCAAGGCGATCACACAATGAATGACAGCAAGGCATTGTTTGATTACTGGTATGATCGAGCTCGGCTGAGAAATCATGAACTCATCGCAGCATCCGAGCACGTTCCAACTCAGAAACTACGTCACGAATGTACGAATTATGATGAACTCTGGCGGAGCACTGGGGTTCAACAGTTGGATGAGCCAGAGCGCAGCAAAGTCATTGCGATCATTAAGTACGAATGTACAGCTAAGGTTTTGCAGCATCGGGCTGGATGCCTTCGCGATCGAGCATGTGAACTTGAGGAAGCGTGTCATGAACGGGATCAACAGAAGTCCAAACTTTTGGCTTTGCTCAAGGCATTGCAGGAAAAGTTGTTTGGCAAGGACAAAGAAATTAAGCGCCTGGAAACACGAATCGCATCTCTAGCTGCCGAAAATGAAGCTCTCCGGGTTGAAGCTGAGAACAGCAAGGCTGAGTCAGAATTGCGTACAGAACTAGAACAACTTAGAAAGCGATATGATGCAGTCGAGAAACGCAGACAGGAATTAGCCCAAAACAATAAGAGCTTAGGGGGCAGAGTTGCCCACACCAAACGCTATAAACAGCAACGGGATGAAGCAAAGGCTTTAGTAGAACAGCAGCAAACTCAAATCGCTACCTTAATCCAGGAGAATCAGCATCTCCGTGCAGAAAATGAGCGGTTTCACCGAGAATTGAAGCGAGCACAGAACTAGAAAACCTACGTTTTTGAGCGTTTGGTGCAATTATGAAATTTCAAGAACTAAAGGCAAAAGTCTATGAGTTAGCTAAGGTGACTACTACTCAGCAACTCAAGGTGAAATACGAGGAAATTAAGACGTTGGATATGCGTCGAAGAGCCTCATGGGAAAAGGCTCTTTCTGTTATTCAGAGCCAGCGAAATGAGTTTGAAACTTGGCTAGAAAACCCTCCAGAAGAATATAAAGATCTATTTGCAGAAATCAAAGGAGCTTCACAGAAATATGACCAGAAATCAACGGAAGCAGAGCAACTAGCGCAAGAAGTACTTTTGATGGCAAACAGTTTTGAAGCTTTAGCTAATGAGTGTCAAGACGAAGCGGTCCAACTAGAAAAGGAAGTAGAAGCATCAAGACGGATCAGAAAACAGGCTGAATTAAATTAAAGTTTTTAGGGGCTCCTTGCCGACCACCAACAGAGCGGCACAACAGTTGCCTGAGCATGTCACCATAGCCAAGGGCAACTTGGTAATGTTCTGGCATGTGCTCGAAGTGGTAGCCTTTGCCCCAGCCGTCGTCAATCGTTCTAACGTGTGCTCCTGTCACTTGGCTCGAGAGGCGGATACAGCGAGCGCAACAGACAGGCTTCTGCTCATCACTGGAGTTTAGCCTAAGGAGAAATAAGCCCATGCATCAACTGCTTTGTGGGTATCCAACCTTGCTGGACATGCAGAGTGTGATGAATCCCATCTATCGTAGTTGCTGCAAGTACCCACCCTTGCGCTTTAGCCCAGCTGAACCAGGCGTTAAAGCCAGCAGGTAAGAGAGAGGTGCTAGATGCCACAATAGCCAGCTTCCAGCCTTGCAAAATGGCTTGATGGAGATAGCCTATGGGGTTACGAATGGAATGGTGCTGGCGTTGGTGTTGGAGGTAGGCGATCGCGGCTGGGACTCGGTCTGGAAACTGAGCGATCGCTGCCTTCAGTGACTTTGGTATTGGAGAAGCGGAGTCCTGTCCGATCGCTTGGGCGACAGCCTCAATGAGTTCTGGGAATTCTAAGTCTTGATTGTTCAAAAATTTCCCAGAACTAGGGGCGGAAGAGTTGTCTTTGTCAGAATTGCTTAACTCGCTACAAGGAACAGAACAGCGATCGCTCGACTTTGGCAACTGAGACAACTCCCCAGCTTTAACGGTTGCTACTGCTTCAACGCTTTCAGCTTCTGCAACAACCACTGTTGCTTGTTCTGAAAAAGAGGTCTTTGAAGAAATCTCTGGATTTGAGATGTGATTACTTTGCACGTCGAGGCGATCGCTATTCACAGCTCGAGGTGTGATGAGATCGCCCAAGTTGCCTGCAAACGCTTGCAATCTTTCATAGTTGATTCGATAGAACATGACGCGCTTGTACTGGCTGAGCCAATGTTGAGCGGTTTGGATCAGTCCCAGTTTTTTGAGGTTGGCGATCGCTTTTCTTAAGCCGTACTCGCTCATCCAAGGAAACTGTTTTTGCCAAGCTTTAAGGGAGTTATAAATCCACTTCACGCCATTACTTAGCCAACCCCTCGTCTCTGAGTTGAGGGTCCAGTAGTGCAGTTGTTGCAGGAATGCCCCTTCATCAAATCCGGTGCCTGCTCTGCCCAGTGCTTGCTTGAGCAGCCCGGTGAGTTGAGGGGGAATCGGAATGGAGTTGACTTCCAAAGTTTTTGAGTTCATATCTGTATTTCTCCAATAAGTTCGAAGGCTTGATGGAAGGTGGTTTAACCTAGCTGCTGTGAGTGCTGGGAAACTGCCCTTTGGAGCCGTCTGCCGATCCCCCGCACAAGCTGTTGAAATCGGGTAATCTCTGCCTCAACAGCTTGGCGCTGTTGCTCTAGGGCGGCCACTTGATGACCTCGGGCGATCGCGGCTCTGACTTTCCCCACAACCCGATGCGAGAGATGTTTAGTTTTAACTTTCGGCTGTCCTGAGGGCTTGTATTCTCCCGTCAGCCAGCGCAGTTGGTAGTAGAGATATTGCTTGCCGTTCTTGCTCTTGGTGTAGGTCTCAATCCATTGGTCGCGATAAACTTCTCCTTCCTCGGTAATTGCTTGAATGGCCTGAGTTAAGCGATCGCGGTCGTAGTGGAGGGAGTTGAGGAGTGTGAGATAGGTGGGGAGCCAATGAAGTTCTGGGAATGCATCGAGGTCTAAAACGAGAGAATTTCCCAGAACAGCAGGCAAGCCTGAGCAGCCAGGGGAACTAGGGTCGGCAGTGACAGAAGCGAAATATGACATCAGAAACTGACCCACAACTGAGGTGGGTGACAGGATGGATGATGGTTTGGGTCGTTAATTGTTGGCTAGTAGGGAGAGAAGGGAGGTTCTATCTCCCTACTGAGGAAATGACTAATCAATGAGAGGGCTGGTTGGTAGAGCGATCGCCGCCATCTTTTCAGCCAAGCGATCGCTCTGCTTTAGAGAGGCTTGAGTGGATGATTAGAACGGCAAAGCTAGATCATGCAAGTCTTTAGAGACCAGCACTAACCACCAGCCGTTGCGGTAGCCGAGGGCAACCGTGCCAAAGCCGAAGCGTTTTTGGTCTTGCTCCCAGATCCACATTGCTTGAAGCCCTGAGTCGAGGGTAGAACAGCGTGAGAAAGGAATAAGTTCGGAAACTGCTTGTCCAGCCTTTTGAGCAGATCTCTGGATAGATCTTGAACCGATAGTAGCGTTCAGCCGTTGCTGATCCTGTTGACATGTAGGGCAGCTGAGTCTGAACTCGGTATTGCAGCAATCGGGGGTAGAACGGCATCCTTCTGCATAACCCTGGAGATAGGTGCTGTTGCGACAGAACTGGGGATGGTGAGCCCGTCGATTCATGCCATCGCGAAAGCCAGCACTAAAAATCTGATCGGGCGCAACAATAGGGTTGCGTCGAGGAAATCTTGATAACATAGGTTTAAGTCTGTAAAGGACATTGAGGGCGATCGCTGACCGTGGAAAGTAGGCGATCGCTTTCTCATTGGTTCCCTCTGCATTTCTCAACCTGACTTGGGACAGGCTTCGGTTGCATTAATTCTTTGATTTCTTGTGGTTAAAAATAGATTTCTTGATTCTGATTGACAACCCTAATTTGGGTATTGGCAGGGTAAGTAATCCAGACGGCGCATCTAAGGTTTCTAAATGATTTTGTAGAGTGCAGTGATTTAGGTCGAATGTCTACTGTCAGTGTTGCAGCATAAGTTGCGCCCAACTTCTCCAAGCAGCCTAGCTCGAACCTTTAAGCAGGCTTAACCCTTTAGGATTTGTCAAATCCTTCCTTCTCGTTCAGCTTGATCAACCACTTGCTTGATGAGTCGTTCTAGGAAGTTGCTGACACTACGGTCTTCCAGAGCAGCAAGCTTCTCTAGCTTCTGCTTCAGTTCTTCCTCTATATAGGTAGCTACCCTGGATTTATCTGTAGGCACGTCGAAAATCATCATACTTTTTCTCCATTGTCTACTGAAGATAGACTTTTGCTTTAAGTAGATTACCTTTGTATACTTTATGCTACCATGCTTCGTAAGAACTGGGGGAAGAAGCAACCCACTTCGTATTAAGTCTTTTCAGGAGATTAAGCACATGAGTGAATGCCGTGATGTATCGGCCTTTAAGCCGATCGCAGACCCAATTACTTATTCGCAGGAAACGCAGCTGCAACCCACTCAGAAGCCTGTTAGCTTAGAAGCTGCGACTTCCCCTGTCACTTCTCACGAAGGTAGTGCGAACTCTCCTCTTGTCCTGTGGCGACCCACGGAACCGCAGTTCACCAAAGCGATCGCGGAGTATTACGGCGTATCCCGCAAGTCAGTCCAGCAGTGGTTTCAAAAGGTGAAAGAGGCGTGCCCCTGGTTTCGTGAAGCGGATTTAAGGCTACCTGACGAGCGCTATACGCCGCTTTGTATCGAACTGATGGGCGACTACCGCCTCTCCGGGCTACCGCTTGAAGCTTGGAAAGCCAAAGTTTGGGAGCAAAACCCTGACCTCGTGACGACTTATCAAGCCTCAAAGCCGCCTGCTGAGCACGTTCAAACCGCTGCCCCCACCACTGCCATCACGTTACGACCCTCGGAGACGCCGATCGCGGTGCCGCAAGTTGAAAGCTTGAACCTGAGCGTCATTGACTCCACTCAACGCCTGACCGAGGCGATCGCGAGCTTAAACACGACGCTGCAACAGTTTGTGACCAACGACCAAACCTTAGAAGCGGCTTTAAGGCAAAACGCTAGCCAAAAGGGCACCCGCCTCGGCACTGAACTCGCCATTACCGAAGTCGGCAGCATGGTGCAAGCCACCGAAGCGGTTCGGGTGGAACTGGCAAAAAAGTTGGGGCTGCTCTCAAACCCCAGCGAATCTCCACCGTCCCCCTCTGTCTGATTGTCCTTCTCCTCGTGGTTGCGGTGGTGGGTGGCTGGGCTTGGATGGGGGGCGATCGCTCAACGCTCAGCCTAGAAAACCCTTGCCCTGAGCATTCATTGTTTTGTCTCAGTGACTGACTTCCCTCCTTCCACTAGGGCGTATTTCTTGAGGTACCCCTGATGATTACCACCGAAATTCAACTCCCCGACTCGCTGTTTGACCAGCTCCAGCAGGTACTCCACACGCATCCCGCCCTCTCTTGGAATGTGGTCCTCTGCCAAGCCCTGCACGCCTACTTACCGCAACTCGTGGACTCGGAGCCCCAAGACTCTAGTTCTCTTCTTTAAATCCTCACGCCAGGAGACTTCAAGGCTATGACACCCAATCCCTGCCTGCAACACTTGATTGCAGACCCAACTTTCGGTTATCTCTTTCCCCATCGCTTGACCTTAGCGGCTTTTGGGGTGCCGAATGACTATCACTTGCGCAAGCACTACCCGCGCCTCGTGGAGGGCCAGCACTACCTGAAGATTCGCGGGAGCGATCATGTGGAACGTTTGTTCTACATTCTGGTGGGCCTGCTGATGCTTGCAGACCTTGTCAATACCCCACAGTGGCAAGCGTTTAAGTAAGCTTTAGTAACGCACACTCAACTCCCTGGCGCGATCGTTCCGGCTCCCACCACGCCCCTCACCCCATATCCTTCGGGTGGTGCCGCCTACCCAACTCCTGACTCCACCTTCCACGCCCCTGACCCGGAGCCCTTTTCCACGCCAGCTCCGACTTCAGTCGCCCCTTACCCTCTCCCGGCGATTGCCTGGATAAGCGGAAGAGCCGAGCGATCGCCCGCTGCCCCGCTTTGCCACGAACACCCCCACCCCTCAAGACACCGCTGCTCTGATTTTTGAAGCCCAACGAGTCGCGGGTGAACAAGCTCAACAAACCGCCCAAGCCCTGCTACAAGCCCAACGCTTGGTGGCGGAGCAACAACCAAGCGAAATCCACGTCAATGTCAATGTCTGGAAGCGCTGGGATGACTGGCTCTCCCGTCAAGATGCCTGGGCGGTGCTGCTGATCGTGACCTCGCTGGTGGCAATGGCAGGCATCGGCACCTACTTGCTCGTGAGTGCGGCTGTGCGCCCCACGTCTGCTCCTCTGACGGTGTCCCCTCAAAGCCAAGGCAGGTAAACCATGCGACGAATGGTGAAGTATTCTCCGAGTCCCGATGAATCACGTCCGTCTCTAAATGCTCATCTCGTTACCCCCCGCACACGAGAGCTGAGCGAAACTGAACTCAACACGGAGCTGGAGCGCCTCAAACGCCAACAGCGGGGGGTGAAACTGGCGATCGCGGAAGCCGAGCTGGAAAAAGAGCGGATTAGCCTGACTCAAAAGCGGGTGGAAGTGGGGATTGCCAAAGTCAACCTCGAGTCCACCAAATGCGACTTCCTCGCTGCCGCGCACAAACTCGTGGAAAAACGAGCCAGGGTGGCGATCGCCAGCGACAATGCTCAGTCCGCCCTCAGCGAGTGGAGTATGAACCAAGATGCCATCCGCGAGAAGGTCCAAAGCATTCATCTCTCGGTTCAGGAAGCGACCCAAAAGAATGTGGACAAGGAAGATGACCTGCACCTGCGAGGGGTGGTATCTCGCTTCTCTTTACGCTGATGTTGGCTGGAGCGGGATAGACCCGAAACACGCTCATGAAACGACTCGCAATCGCCCTATCTTGCCCGCTCTGCCTAAATCTGCTGACAATAGGACTGCGCTGGCTGGTGGTCAGCCAAAGGCTTTCCTTTGCCAATGTGGGACTGATCGCCCTAGTGGGCTTAGGGGTGGTGACTTTGACCTACTTCGCCACCCTCGAGGCCAGTCCCCATTATTCCCTCTATCACCGGGAAGCCAAAATCTACGCAGTAGCCGCCTTAGCGGGTGTCCTGCTGGGATTACTCTAAGTGCTGACAGTCGAGGTGGTGTAATATGACCGCTCGAGATCGCCCTTCAAATCATGTCCTGGTGGTCTTGGCCCTCCTGTCGCTGTTTAGCTTTGTGGGGATTGGCGATCGCTCGCATCAATGGCTCTGGGTCTCTCTGCGGGTGGTCGGCTGTGGAGCCGCCCTTTCAGCGGCTTACGGCTACTCCCAGGAAGAAGAGACCATCCAGAGCACGGATGAACATACCCGCCTGCTTGAGGTGGCCAACGAGGTCAGAGAGGGGTATGAGTGGCAGCAGTACAACCTCCAATTGCAGCATCAGCGCGAAATTGAGCAGTATGAACAAGTCCTCGCGCAACTCCAAACCCAGCTGCAAGCCGCAGAAGTGGTTAACTTTGACCAGATGGAAGCCGAGCGAGAACGCTTAGCTCTAGACTATGATCGCCTGCAAAAAGAACGGGAACGCTTGACCCAGGAACAAGCTCTGCTGGAAGAGCATTACGATCGCCAGCAGCAAGCCCTCGAAGCCCGAGAAGCAGCGTTAAGGGAGCAGGAGGAGGCGTTTGAAGCCGCCATGCGTGAGCAGATTGCCCAAGAGCGCGATCGCCTCCAAGCCCAAGAAGACGCCTTGAATGAGCGCGAACGCTTGATGCTGCAGCACTTTGAGCAGGAATGGGCGGAGCGCGAGGAGTTCTACGCCGCGATCGCCGATGCGGCGGTGCAGGAGTCTTACAGCCTCAAAAAACCAGACTTGCCGAGGGGCACCAGCCATGAAGAACTCCTAGCACGGGAAGCGATTCGTTGCCTCTACGAGCATGGCATTGTGGTCAAAAAACCCTTTGTCCGTCCACTACCCCGCGATCGCTTTGAGCTGTGCTTTGAAGTGCTACCAGTCCTGGTCGATGGCAAACTCAGCACCCCGATTCGCTCCAGTGGGGAAGCCCTGAAGAAAATTGAAAAAGATTTGCTCAAACCGCTGCGGATTGCCGTGCCGGGTTGCTGCGCCGACCCGATCGCAGAACCTATTGATGGGGGGCTCAAACTCACCTTTGATGTTTCTGGCACTGATTGGGAAGCCCTCGAGCGCGATCGCAAGGCCAGAGCTGATGCCATTCACGACCCAGACCCGAGTCATCTAGCCACCTTCGTCAAAGAAAACCCCCAAATTTGCTTGATGGGGGACTCTGGGGAAGGCAAGACGACCTTGATCAACAACTTGATTCTCCTGATGGAGCAAGATTTGGGGGAAAACGTGGGCTTGATTCTCACCAACCCCAAACCCAACGAAGAAACAGACCTCAGCAAGCTCAAGTATGCCGATTTTGACTCCAGCATCTTTGGCTTACTCGAAGCGGCGACCGAAATCCTCTATCGCCTGGATTTGAACACCAACGCTCTGCTCGAACGACGCACCATCCCCGACAATCCTCTCCCTATCTTTACGCCGCTGATTTACTTCTTTGATGAGTTCTCGGAGATCGCTGGGGTGTGGAATCGCTGCAAGCCAGAAGTGATGGAAGAGGTGCTCGATGAATTTGCGGCCACGCTCCCCCCTGAGAAACTGCATGTCATGGACTTCATCCGCAAGCGAGTGTCTCCCAGCTCCTTCGCTGGAGATTTGCTGAAGTTTTGCTGGCGGGTGGGACGGAGCGAAAAAGTGAAGCTGCTGATTGCGGGACAAAACCTGAAAGCATCGAGTATTGGCGTTTTGATTACCGACTTAAATCAAACGGCGATTCTGTATCTCGGTGAAGCCATTCGAGAAGGGATTGAAACGCGAATCTCCTCCTGGCAAAAAGAATCCCTCAACCAAGAATATGCCCATCGCAGTCAAAAAGTGGCAGAGAAAAAAGCCAATCGCTTTTATGGCTTATTCGTCCCCAAAGGCAGTAAAGCTTATTTTTCTACGCTACCAGATGAATTCGCTTTTTCTCAAGATAACGCCTCATTGGAGACGGTGCAGCGCCAAGATGAGCCCGCACCGGATGCACCCACCGCACCAGGCGCACCAGATTTGGTGCAAGAGTTAGAACGTTTATGGCATCTGCCTTCTAAGGGTGCTGACCCCGACCGCACCGGTGAAGACCGCACCCGCACCAACGCGGTGCCAGACCCCTTTGACCCCCTTGACCCCGAGATTAACTCCTCCCTCACGGAAGCGGTTCTGAAGAACTTCGATGTCTACAAATCTCAAACCAAAGTCATCGAAATGGTGTGGAATGTGGGCAAGTCTGGTACCAGCAATAAGTACCGAGCCGCGAAGTGGAAACTGAGGCGAATTCTCAAGAAACACGATCGCAATCTACCCGGAAAATCCTGGGGTGAAGACCCGGATGATTTCAAGAAATTCCACGAGATACTTTAGCCATCAACCGTATCTTTATTATTAGAAACTGCGATCGCGTTGGCTTGCCTGTGCGGAGCACGTATCGCCTTAGTTGTGAGTCTAGGGAGGATAGTGAAGCAGATCTCTCCCTCAGATTCTGCTCTGGGTGACGGTGCGATCGTCTCCCTTCCGCTCAAGCAAAGGCTACCTTACAAGGCATGATTAGGGATGACCAGCACATCCTCAAACTGCACCGGTTTCCCAACTCTCGATCAGGTGAGCGATTGCAGGCAGAAGATCACGACCTGTAGTGGGGGTAGATCGAATGCCAATTTCCAGTCATATCTGATTCTTGCCCCACCTTGATTCTGGGGGAGTGGTTAACGCCTGGAAGGGGGTAAAAACCTACCCAAAAGTTGGTAGTGCCCAGAATTAGGGATAATGACGTAATGAAATTCTCAATTTACATGGGTTCGAGCGCTGGATAGCCTTACATCTTGAGCGCTATCGCTGCCGAGTTGGAATCTGAATCTTAAACTCCGTCCCCTCGCCCTGGGTTGAAAGACAATCTAACTTGCCAGCATGTTTTTCAGTAATGATTTGGTAGCTGATGGACATGCCCATACCCGTCCCTTTGCCAATCGGCTTAGTGGTAAAGAAGGGATCAAATACCCGTTGTTGAATTGCCTCAGGAATACCAAGTCCATTATCTGAGATTGTCACGATGATCCATTTGGTATCCAGAACTAATGTGCGAATTTTAATGTAACTTGGATCGGCCTTCCTCCCTTGGTCGGTCTGCTTAGTATGGCGTTCTTCTAAAGCATCAATCGCATTGGCCAAGATATTCATAAACACCTGATTGAGTTGCCCTGGATAACACTCCACCAGGGGTAGTGGACTGTACTCTTTAATTACTTGAATTTCTGGGCGTTCGGCTCTGGCCTTTAAGCGGTGTTGCAGGATCAACAAAGTACTGTCAATCCCTCCATGAATGTCCACTGACTTGAATTCTGCTTCATCTAGGCGAGAGAAGTTACGCAGAGACAACACAATCTCCCGAATGCGCTGTGTCCCCATTCGCATAGATTGCAGAATTTTGTGGAGATCCTGGGTAAGGAAATCAAGGTCAATTTCATTTAGGGTTTCTTGCAGTTCTTGGGGTGGATGAGGATAGTGTTGCTGATACGCCTCCACGACTTCCAGCAGATCTTGTGTATAGCTATGCATGTGGTCGAGATTGCCATGAATAAAATTGACTGGGTTGTTGATTTCATGGGCCACTCCAGCGACTAATTGTCCTAGACTCGACATTTTTTCGCTCTGCACCACTTGAGTTTGAGTTCGATGCAATTCCTCAAGCAACTGTTTGAAATGCGCGTTCTTCTCACTCAGCGCCTGGGTTCGTTCTTCCACTCTTTGTTCTAAGGTTTGGCTATAGGTCTCTAGCTGCTGATTAGTGTCTTGTTGCTGTTTCAGCAACTGGTTTACTGAATAAATGAGTTGATTGAACGACCGAGCCAGCGCGCCAACTTCATCGGTACTTGTGACAGGAGCTTGAAGGACAAAGTTAGACTCTCGAATCGACTGCTGAGCAATATTTGTTAGGGTGCGAACCGGACGAGCGATCGCCCGAGCGATCACGAAGGCTAGCACGATGGCGATTGCTGTGGAGAGCGCCATGCTAAGGATGATAATTCGTAGTCGTAGGATGTCAGCTTGAGTGAGCTGTGCATTGGCTTGATCTTCTTGTCGTTCTGCTGCCTGGTTAATCAGCGCTAACCTTTTGGCAAGGTCTTCAAATTGAATTTTGATCTGAGTTGCCTTGGGTCCACGAACTGCCACTACAATCTTTTTTTCTGCAAGAGCCCGCCCGCCGAATGACCGTTTTTGCGGATCGATTTGTTGCCAAAGGCCTTGCATTAATCGATTGTACGCATCTAGGGTTTGGTGATACTTTGCCAATAATTCCTTCAATTCAGCTGGACTGACTGCCGTATCGTGTGGGTTGTTTTCAATAAATTGCTCTAACTCAGACAACGTTCGCTTCAATTGACGAGAGGAGAGTTGAAACTTACTGGTTTCGTACTGGAACCACACCGAATCCTCAAGCACGGCAAACAGCTCTTGAGGATGAGCCCGGACAGTTAAGGTAGTTCGCTCTAGCTCTCCTAACAGGTCTTGTTGATAATCCGTTAGCTCATGCCGAGACTGAGCCTGCTGCTGGTAATAATTGCCGATTACGAGTCCGATTGCAGTTCCAGTCACAGCAATGCCAATGGCTAGCCCATAGCTATAGCTAATTTTCTTGGCAATACTAGAGTTTGCAACCACGGATTTGCAGGAATGAAACCACAGCTTCGGGGCACTCATATAAAATCCAGCCAGCAGTAACTATCAGATGCGCATCACAACAAGATGATCGAGGGAATCAGCAGCGTGCGATCGCTGAACCTATCCCCTCGGTTATTAGAGAACCTCTTAGCGTCTAGTATCTAGACGCTCACTGGATCACTTCTGATTGCCCAATTACACGATAGACCTCCCGAATCATGTTGTAGTCCGCGTCATTGGCAATGCTTAGTATTCCGCCCCTAAATCTTTTCGCAAGTTCCTCGCCAGCCAAAATTGCCTGCATGAGTTTTTCTCGGCGCTTCAGCATGCGTGAACGCATCACTTCAACCACTTGAGGATTGATCTGGCTACTCACGGCAAAAACATCCCCTGGTAACAGTGGACCTTGCGCTAAAACTGGATAATCTTTTGCGGACAGACCTTCCTCTTTCAATGTTGCCAAGTAGCGAGAAAGAGCCCTTGATGCCGCATCGATTTTGCCCGTTTTCAATCTCACAAGGCGATCGTCATTGTCTGGCTCAATGATTTTGACCTCCAGTGGATTCACCCCCGCATCAATCAGTATCTTGACAGCACCTAGATGAGAGGCGGCTGCCCCGAGTTGCCAAACATCCAACGTTTTTCCTTTGAGATCTGCAAGGGACTGAATGCCACTACCCGCATAGACAGCAATCACCGTGCGATAGTTTTGGCGTTGGAGGGTAACCAAGGGAAGCGCTTGTGCCCTAGCCCGTAAAACCACATATTCCGAGGGTCCCGCCCAAGCAAAGTCTATCTCTCCTGATAGCATGGCTGGAGCAGCAGCAATCAGATTCTCCACGGGAAAGAACTCGATATTGGTTTCCAGAACTTCTTCCAGCGCTACTCGAAACGGCTCATAGTCACGCTGCAACTCCTCGAGTCCTTTCGCATCGGTCACGGCAAAGCGGAGTTTTTCTGGCATGGTCACTCGTGAGTGAGTAGATCGAATTTGGGTTGTAGCAGAACAACCTCCTACAAACAGCAGAGAGCCCGTGACAAAATTACGTCGCTTCATAGTGGGTTTAGTATCACAAAGAATGGGTTTGGCGTCACGAGGCGCATCAGGATGGTTAGTGTAGCTCTTCAAGAGCAGTAAGATTAATCTGCCAAGTTCTCAAAAGTTCTCAAGGCTTTTAGAAGGTCACAGCATGCCAGTGGGATAATGGTAGTTGTGGGAGGGAATGAGCTTAGGAATCCCCAAATATTCAGTGAGACTACGAGTGTAGGCAGAATTTACGCGTTTTGTAGGAAATTTCTAATCAATTTGTCGGAGATCTAGTCTCTTGACTTCTACAAAATCTCAAGTAGTGAAGTAATAAATGAACCGAGTGTCTCCGCATTTCCTCGCGCTTGAAATCGCATAACGTCTTGCGATAGAAACACGATCGCCCTTTACCGGGAAAACCCTGAGGTGAAGATCTGGATGACTTCAAGAAATTCCACGAGATCATTTAGCCAGCAACCGCATCTTAATGATTAAAAACTATTGGTGCGTTGGCTTGCCTGTGCGGAGCACGTATTGCCCTATTGATGGGTGGAAAGAGGGTACTGAAGCAGCAGGTCCCCCTCAAATTCTGCTCTGACTTGCAGTAAAACTTCGTCCGCTTCAGTCCAGGCGAGTACCATCTGATCACAAAGCACGACTGGGACAACCCTAAAGAGTTCTCAATCTAAGCTTGTCGCGCAACTTCAGAGCAGCCAATCTATTACAACCCCAGGATCACGACTTGTACCGGGAGCCGATCGAACACCAACCTCCAGCAATATTTAGCTCTTGCTCCAACCTCGATTCGGAGGGAGTAGGTGACGCCTCACAACTTACCTCCTGAGGCGGTGCAGTCCCAAGCTGACGCCGCACCGAGCGCACCGAACTGGTGCAAGAGTTAAAACGCTGATGGCAACTGCCTTCTAAGAATGCTACCCTCAACCGCACCGGTGCTGACCGCACCCGCACTGAGGTGGTGCGGAGCCACTTTAGCCTCCTTGATCCCAAGGTTAACCCTCAATGAAAGTGAAAGAAATAGTGTTGAATGTTAACAAGTCTGGAACGAGCCAGCAGTGCCAAGCGGTGAAGTGGAAATGGAGTGACTACTGTTTGAGTCTACGAGGGTTCCGACTATGGTTGAAGAACCAATGCTGCCTCAGTATCAGAGGGTGAATGTTGATGAGGCTGAAACATCATCTGTCTTTTGCTGGGGTGATTGGGGCGATCGCGCTTGCTTCCTGCTCGCCTCAAACCCGCTTGTCAAGTCCGTCGTCGGTTCAAAACCGTGAAACTCAGCTTCAAACCGTTCCCTTGAATCAAGACGATATCGTTATGGGGCAAACCGTTTATGTGCCCATTTATTCGCATATCTATCATCACAATAGCCAAGATCGGGTCATGAATTTATCAGCGACGCTTAGCGTTCGCAATACAGACTCGAGCGATCCAATCATCCTTACCTCTGTGAAGTACTACGATACGGATGGTCAACTCATGCGGCAAGATATTGAGCGCCCAGTCGCCCTAAAACCCCTGGCTTCCACGAGCTTCTTTGTGGCAGCAGATGATACGAGTGGTGGGTCAGGTGCAAACTTTGTGGTGGAATGGGTTGCAGAAAAAACGGTGTCAGAACCTGTGATTGAAGCAGTCATGATCAACACCTCTGGAGGGCAGGGAATTTCGTTTATTAGTCCGGGGAAAGTGGTTGAGCAGCGTGGCAAGAGAAATTAGCATCAGCCAGCTTGCATCCTATTGGAGTGGCTCTGTTCTAGAAAGTGGAGGTTAGATTTTGGTGTTTGATACTTTGGTCGTTGGTTCTGGACCCGCAGGATTGGCGATCGCCGCTGCTCTTTGTGATGAAGGGTTGAACGTTGCCGGTTTAGCGCCCGTTCCGCTTCCGGTTGAGTGGTCAAACACCTATGGGATTTGGTGTGATGAATTAGAGCCGATGAACTTGATGCATCTTTTGAGCCACCGTTGGCAAAACAGTGTGGCTTATGCGGCTCAACAAAAAATCGCGCTGCAACGCGAATATGGCCTATTCGATAACGTCAAACTTCAAAACTACTTTTTGGAACGCTGCGATCGCGGCCAAATGACGTGGTATCAGGGCACGGCTGCCACTGTGAAGCATCTAGCTAATTGCTCTTGTGTCACAACCACCGAAGGAACGACTTTATCCGCCAGGCTTGTGATCGATGCCAGTGGTCACAAACCGGCGCTGTTAAAAAGACCCAAAAGCGATCGCATCACTTACCAGGCAGCCTACGGCATCGTGGGCAAATTTTCTTCACCCCCGATCGAATCCCAGCAGTTTGTCTTGATGGACTACCGCTCAGATCACCTGCCACCTGCGGAACGCCAAGCGCCTCCCACCTTCCTCTACGCGATGGATTTAGGCAATGATGTCTTTTTTATAGAAGAGACGTCATTGGCGAGCAGTCCTGCTGTGACGTTTGAGGTGTTGCAGCAACGGTTAGAGCAGCGACTTGCTTTTCGAGGGGTGCAGGTGAAAGAAGTGCAGCACGTGGAATACTGTTTGTTTCCTATGAATCTGCCGTTACCTTCGCTCGACCAGTCCGTGATGGGGTTTGGTGGGGCAGCGAGTCTGGTGCATCCCGCCTCAGGTTACATGGTGGGGGCTCTGCTACGACGTGCGCCTGGGGTCGCGAAGGCGATCGCCCATGCAGTTGAACATCAGAACGATCCCCCTGCAAGAATTGCTGCATCTGTATGGCAAACGCTGTGGTCAAGTGATGAGAGGCGGAAACGCGCCCTCTACCTATTTGGTTTAGAGAATTTGATGCGATTTGATGAACAAACGCTCCAGGCCTTCTTTGCCTCCTTCTTTCAGTTGCCGCGATCGCAGTGGAGCACTTTTCTGGCAAATACCCTTTCTACCCCCGAAATGTTGCAAATGATGATGAACTTATTTGGTCACACCACCCCTGAAGTTCGCTGGAATTTAATACGCTCTGCCTGGAGCGAGCGGGCGTTGCTTTGGGAGGCGTGGGTCGCTTCAGAATGAGCGTCTTTGCCTGGATACCTGTGGGGAAGGGAAAGGCGATCGCCTAAAACTAGCCTATTGGCCGACGGCAAAGACTTGCTCTGCGGTGAGTTGCAGTTCTGGAAAGGCAGCAGAAATGATGCGATCGCTACCCCGAAACTGCTGAACCTGATATTCTCCGTCAACTAATTGGTAAATCGAGAGGGTTGGTTGTTTAGGTGAGCCAATATAACGCCTACCACCTAAGCCGAGCTCATCGACGATCCAATACTCTGGGATTTGCAGTGCCTCGTAATCAATAAACCTGTGTCCATAGTCGTCGCGCCAATGGGTGCTGACAATCTCGATCACCACTCGCACTGATATGCCTTGGGTAATCGTGGAGCGTTTCTTCCAGAGGGGTTCTTCCGCCAACGCAGGCTGATCTAGAACAATGACATCGGGGTTGTAGCCTGACTTATCTGTATCGACTGGCTGGACGATCGCTTGGCGCGGAATGACGTAAGGCCACTGCAAGCGCTTAATTTCTAGGAATAACTCCCCTGCTAGAAACCCACCCACTTGCTCATGCATTCCCGTCGGTTGCATCTTGATGACGACCCCATTCCACAATTCGTAGCGACCATAGCCATCTGGATACCAGCCCAGAAACTCGTCTAAGGTCATCAGTTGAGGAAGCGCTCCCACCATTGCTTTGAAGCCCTCGGATCTGGGTTAATTCTAAGTGTAGTTGAATGGCAGAGATGCGTTGACATCAAGCGCGATCATGACGCCTGCTTCTGGCTCTTAC
Organism: Trichocoleus sp. FACHB-591; assembly: GCF_014695845.1. Taxonomy (NCBI): domain Bacteria; kingdom Bacillati; phylum Cyanobacteriota; class Cyanophyceae; order Leptolyngbyales; family Trichocoleusaceae; genus Trichocoleus; species Trichocoleus sp. FACHB-591. The sequence goes on along the minus strand of NZ_JACJPA010000025.1, from coordinate 12,394 downwards.
GCAGATTTGGTGAAGCGATCGCAGCCTCTGATAGTAGGAGTAGTTGAGGGCTGAGTTGAGATTGGCATTCGAGAGAGGAGGCTGAGGGAGAGAGGGGATCTGGGACATTTCAAGGGTTGAGGTTGTGAGCCGTGCCTGTTGAAGGATAGTGGCATCGAATACAATCTCAATTCATACCTCTATTCTGCTCTCAGAAATTGCCAGAGGCGTGGAAGGTGCGATCGCTCCCCACAAAAAACCTCCCACTTGGGGAGGCAGCGGCGGTTGAAAGACAGCGGCTCAACTTGCCACTTTGTCCTTAAAGAGTTTTCCCGCAGAGAAGGCTGTAACCTTTGTGGCTGGGATGGTCATCGCTTCCCCCGTTTTGGGGTTGCGACCTTCGCGAGCTTGGCGCTCTCTGGCTTCAAAACTCCCGAATCCGATTAACGTGACTTTGTCACCCGCCGCCACAGTGGCTTGAATCACGTCAAACACAGCCGTGAGTGCCGCTTCGGCTTGCTTCTTGGTCACGTTGGCTTTTTCCGCCACGGCATCTACGAGTTCACCTTTGTTCATAGAAATTGCGAGAAATCTCTAGAGGGCTCGGTGTGATTATAGTTCAGGTTTCTCGGGAGCGATCGTAGGTTCCCTATCGAATCAGCTGATTGCACGCGATCGCCATCAGGTTGAAGGAGATCGCGCTACTACCCAGATTGGCTCTCAGCCGGCAATCCTTGTAGAAATTTACCTGATGCAGGTGACCTGAACGGGTTTTAATGTCGGACCCGGAAGGCAATCACTAGGATCAAATTGATGGGTCACCGTTCCCCACCCTGCACTGATTTCTAAGCGATGCCTCAGCCCTGCGAACTTTGCCAGCGAGAGATGTCTGCTCTTACCGCACACCACCTAATTCCTCGTCAAAAGACGAAACGCCAGGGTCTCGACCCCAGCCCCCCCATTCAAATCTGCTCCGCTTGTCACCGTCAAATCCATACGCTCTACGACAACTCCCATCTGGCCCTCCACCTGAATACTCTAGAGAAGCTGAAGCAAGACCCACAGCTACAAAAATTCCTCTCCTGGGTTCACAAGCAAGACCCGAATAAGGGAGTGAAAATGGATCGAAAGCGTTGATCCCTGTCTGAAGCCGTTAAAATTAGTTCCAGATTGGCAATCTGTCGCGGGTGAACTGGAGTGGTGAGTTTCACGGCTTCAGTTCACCCCACCGCTCCAGTTCCTTCTGGGCGATCGCTCCACCCATGCGATCGCCCAGAAGGAACTGATTTTCACATCTGAGCATGAATCGTCCAATTGGGGATATTGGCTAGATTTCCAAATCCTTAAAACGGTTTTGCGTTACATTAGTCGGTGGTGTTTGGACGTTGGCTGAAGCCTGTGAAACCAAACTATAAACGCTTGGGACTCCGGGTACTCGCGATGCTGCTGGTTGTTTCATCCTAGTTAGGAATTGCGATCGCTCGATCTGGGCTGGAGGTGTGATCATTCCAAAAAGAAGGTATTCCTTTGCTCTAGCTGGCTCCGGTTTGTTGAACCGAGCCTAGGTTTATGGGTGCTGCTTCGCAGATAGTGCAAGGGTCAGCTCTGCTTTATTCTTCGGTTGGTTACTAGCAGCAGGTTTTCCCTTATCTGCTTGATCTCTGTCCTTTAAAGTCCTCCCTCAGGAACCAACCCCTCTTGCCGAGGTTTGGTTACAGTAAGGAAGTTGTTGCTGTCTCGCAATGCAGTCTTTATCTGTACTTGTTTTTCTGTCCCTGCTACAGGGCTGTGTTGACACTCAGCCTTTCATCTTGATGAGTGATTTATCAAACCCGCCTCAATCCCAATCCCCAGCAGTAGCGAGCGTTGCTGTGACCTCCAGTCGATCGGAGGGAGTCGAATTCAGGTTGAGTGACTATCAATGGCAACACCGCATTTTGTTGGTCTTTGCCCCTGCAACTGCTTCATCTGATTATCGGCAACAGATGCAAATATGGCAGTCAGATCAGGCAGGTGTAGAGGATCGTGACCTCAAGTTAGTAGAAGTTTTGGGAACTGGAGAGAGCCAGGTCGAGGGGCAATCCATCAGTGCGGCATCAGTAGATGTGCTAAGACAACAATTTGGTGTTTCTGTTGAAGAGTTTGCGGTGATTTTAGTTGGCAAAGACGGCACAGAAAAACAACGAAGCCAAGCCCCAATGAATTTAGCCATGCTATACCGTGCCATCGATGCCATGCCGATGCGCCAGCAAGAAATGCGTTCTCGACCATAGCTGTGGTCAGGAGTGCGGTTGCCATGTCTAACTATTCTTCTGAACGTCCCTATGATGTTGTCCTCTACAGTGCCAGTGGCTTTGTCGGTCAGCAGACGGTGCAGTACTTTGCCACTCATGCGTCTCTTGAAGAGGTGCAGTGGGCGGTTGCGCCCCGCGATCGCCAGAAATTAGCAACCGTTCGAGATGCGGTGGGTGTCGGGGTAGATGTGTTGGTGGCGGATAGCCAGGATCAGCAGGCGATCAACGCGATTGTCTCTCAAACCTGCGTGATTCTCAACACGGCTGGCCCCTTTGCCCTGTATGCTAATGCCCTGGTTGATGCCTGCGTTCGGTATAAAACCCATTACGTTGACATTACCGGAGAAACGCCCTGGGTCAAAATCCTGATCGATCGTTATCATGCTCAGGCGGCTACTGATGGAACCCGCATCATCCCTTGTTGTGGCTTTGATTCAGTTCTATCGGATCTGGGAACTTATCTGGTGGTTCGTCACCTACAACGAGAATTGGGTGTGCCCTGCCAGAAGGTCAATGCTTACTTTCAAGCCTTCGGCGGTTTCAACGGTGGCACCCTGGCATCGGCAATCAATCTCTACGACTCGCCAGGGGCAGCCCAAATGAATCATCCCTTCTTCCTCAATCCCGCTGCTTCTCACCCTCAAGCCGAAGTTGACCGTAACCGTGACCTGCAAACGTCCTCGTTTAATACAGACCTCAATACTTGGGTTGCGCCCTTCTTTATGGGGGTCGTAAACACTCGTATTGTCCGCCGCAGTCGTGCTTTGTACGAGGAATGGCAGGAACCCTATGGACCCGACTTCACCTATCAGGAGTATCTCAAGTTTGACGAGCCACTGGCATGGCTAAAGGCAACGGGTGTAACGGCGGGTCTAGCACTATTCATGGGGATTCTACAACAGCCCCAGACGCGATACGTGCTGTCGCACAGGCTAGCGCCACCGCTTTTACAGCCCGTCTTACCTAAACCAGGTGAGGGACCTTCTGAGCAAACGATGAATGAGGGATGGTTCACCTGTGAACTGCTAGGGACTGCGGTAGACGGGCGTAAGATACGAGGACTGATTCGGGATCAGGGCGACCCTGGCAACCGAGCCACAGTCAAGTTTGTGTGTGAATCAGCCTTGAGTCTGGCTCTGCAAACGGATGAGTTGCCCGGTGGTCAAACTCGGGGAGGCATTCTTACACCAGCCACCGGGTTGGGGGATGTTCTGGCAGAACGATTGCGTCGGGCTGGGATGACGATAGAGGTGAACTCATTGTGATGAATGAGCCATTGCCTCAGTTCATTCATCCTATCGTCGATCGCTTGCGCTCAATTGAGGGAATTGTGGCGATCGCGTTGGGTGGCTCAAGAGCAAGAGGCAACCATACCCCGAAGTCAGATGTAGATCTGGGGCTATATTACCAGCCAGAAAACCCGCCGGATCTCCTAGCGCTCAATCATCTCGCCTCTGAACTGGACGACAAGCATCGTACAAACTTAATTACCCCGATCGGTGAGTGGGGAAAGTGGATGAATGGTGGAGGATGGCTAAAAATTGAAGGCATTCCAGTGGATTTCCTCTATCGAGATGTGGTTCAAGTCAACCACGTCATTGATGAATGCCATAGGGGGCACATCACGATCGACTATCAGCCCGGACACCCTCACGGTTTTGTGTCTTCGATCTACATGGGTGAAGTTGCTCTGGGTCTGCCACTTCACGATTCACATGGCGTTTTAGCTGCCTTGAAAGCTAAGACAACGCCTTACCCGGCAAAGCTTAAGGAAGCAACCATAAACAAATTCGCTTGGGAAATCAGTTTCTCACTGGTAGTGGCTCAAAAAGCAGTTGCACGGGGTGATGCTGCCTATGCCGCAGGTTGCTGTTTTCGCTGTGTGGCCTGTATGAATCAAGTACTCTTCGCACTAAATGAAATGTACCTGCTGAATGAGAAGAGCGCTGTGGCACTTGCGAATGGCTTTACGCTTTGTCCTCCTCACTATCAGCAACGGGTTGAGTCAGTGTTCGCATTGTTAGCGACTGATGCAGAATCGATCAGCGAAGCTACTGCTATCCTAGATGAGATTGAGCGGGAATTGAGCCAATGGTATGGCGATCGGCGCTTGGAAATTTGAAGTTGATTCAACCAGGCCCTTACGGAGCGATTGCAGCAAGATCGCTAATCTCCCACAGCGATCGCCGAGTAGTAAGCTGACTGGCTACGGTGCTGTTCGTGCTGGAGATATTTGTTATTTGGCGACGAATTCAACCTCACACAGTTCGCAGGGTAACGTTGGATCGTCGATATCAATCACCATCCATAAACGGTTTTTCCCGTGCCTGAAGGCACAAACCCCCTCGACTTTTCCGGTGAATAAGGAACCATCGGGTGTACGAAGCTCAATCCAGCGTGGGTTCGTATCAAGGATACCTAAGACTGAGCCTGTGACCCTGCCATCCGAGGTGACATCGGGCGAACCCTCTGCCGCTGCTGAAAAGATAATGCCTGTTTGAGTCACGATTGCATCGGTAAAACTCAAGTTCAGCCCCTGCAAATTGCCCAAATCATACTGACAAATATTCTGCAACGCTGGAGGTTGGTGATGCTCTGGGTTATCCAGATACGCTAAAAAGCTGTCCCAGTCCAAATCAACCATGGCATTCACGGGCAGTAAATTGTTGTTAGGCTTGCCATTGCCGCGATTGAACAACCGAAGCTGACCCTCCCGAAACATGGCTCCTTCAATATTGAGTTCACTGCCTGAAAAGGGCGTGCAAGCTCGTAGTTGGGCATACAAAGCACTTGCCTGTATCAATTTTGGGTTGGATGGGTTGGATGCCTGCACCCTTAAAATTTGCTCCCGTTGTGCCGTCGAACCAGAGCCAAACGCCAGAAGTAACTCGCCCTTTGGAGTGGGAACGGTGGTACAGGCTTCTAAATCTAGTTTGAAGCGTTTATTCCCACGCAAGTCGTCAAACTGCCTTGCTCCTGCCTCTCCTGCCGCGAGGGTGATGGCCTCAACACTTAGGCTCTCTGGATCAATCAACACCAGAAAGTTGGCATCATCTTGAACCAGGGCCAGTTTATCACCCAACCAACTGAGGCTAGAACCGGCGCGAATATGAGCGGGGCGATCGCTGACCGGATCGGCTCCTTGACTGTAGAACAGTGGTATCCTTCTTTGTACGGTTGCCTTCACCGCTGGATCTCGATTGGCTTGCATCATTGAAACTGTAGCTTCACTCAACGCTGTTGCCTCCCCTCACAATTCTGTATCCTGATTCAATTTTGGGGCTGTGAGGTCTTGTCCTGCCTGATGCAGAATCAAGTGCTTCACATGACCTTGCGGATCTCGAACGAAGGTAATTTGAACATCAACTTCCGTGATGAAAAATTGAGTCTCCGTTTCTGCAAATAACTCAACCTGAGATTGCCCGGTAGCTTGAGCGTAGAGTCGGTCGTGTTCTTTGGTAATGGTGAGAATGAAGTCTGGCGCGAGTTCATAGCGCCCCACATATGCATCAAACAGGTTGGGATCAACAGGGATTGCCTGACGTTGCCTGGGTGGATGATGTTTAGCTAGGAGATAACGGGGTTCTAACAGATGCAAGCCAATATCATTGACATCATGCTCTGAATTTGATATCACAACAACTCCAAATCGCTTCTGTTTCACAAATCCCAAAAAGCTGCGAAATCCACCTGTCCCACTGTCATGGAAGCTGATTTCTGTCTCATGATGGTTCAAAAGATGCCAGCCCAGCGCGATCGCCATTCCGGATGTTCCCGTTTGCGCCTGAACTATATGGGTAGTCTGAAGGATTTGATTTAACGGGGAAGAGACAAGTTGCAAATTTGCTCCTAAAAACTTGAGCAAATCGTTTGCCGTGGATCGCAATGCTCCTGCTCCTGCTAAGGTCGGAAAGTCTCAGTAAGGCACGGGTTGAGCGAGGGTGTTATGTCCGGTTGCAAAGCGAGCCTGTTGTTCCATAGTCAGTTCAATACCCGTATCGTGCATTTGCAGCGGTTGAGTGATCTGAGTCTTAACGAGCGTTTCGTAATCCAGACCTGTTTTAAGGCTGAGCAGATGCCCCAACAGACCTATACCCAAATTGGAGTATTCGTACTGGCTGCCAATATCTCGTGGTAATTGAAAGTTGGATAAAAACCCATACAACTGGTCAACAGAGTAATCGACATAGGGATTACTCATATCCGCTGGGGCAAAGTTATCGGGTAAATGGGGCAACCCGGAAGTATGTGTTGCTAAATCCAATAAGGAGATTTCTTGACCATTGCGAGTGGGTGCTTTCACAGCACCAGGCAGCAACGTAGAGATGCGATCGCTCAGGTTGAGAGGGCCTTGCTCCACCAGATTTGCTAGCACCAGCGTTGTAAACACTTTGGTAATGGAACCAATTTCAAACAGGGTATTTCCATCCACTGAGTAGGAATCCGTCTGATCTCGCTTACCCTGTGCAATGATGCGGTTGCCACTCTCATCAATGACTCCTACGACAATACCAACACTCTGTTTCTCCTGATCAATGCGTTGTTGCAAAATGGCTTCAATCTCGCTATCTGCCAGGATTGTTTGAGCCGTGAGAATTCTGACTCTATGGTTTCCTCACTTGTCACCGGTTTAGATTTCTGGGGACGGCGGTTTGCCCATTCTGGCTCGAATTGACCAAGTTCGCTGTGCGGTGCGAAGCAGCTCCCCTTTCAGGTCACCTCATTGCCTTACGAAAAATTAGACCTCTCTACCGCTAAGCCTGTTTTCTCTTGGGCAAACCCCGAACTGGGTCAAGATGAAACCAAAATGGCAAAGAACGTGGCCTCCCTGCCCTTTGTCTTCAAGCACGTTGCCTTGATGCCCGATGTTCACTTGGGTAAAGGTGCCTTGGTAGGTTCGGTGGTGGCGACGAAAGAAGCGATCGTGCCTGCGGCAGTGGGAGTCGATATTGGGTGTGGCATGGGCGCGATCAAAACGCCTTTTGTGGCGGAGCAATTGGACGGTAAACTGCACCAGATTCGGCAAGACATTGAAGCTCTAGTTCCCGTTGGCTTTAACGAGAATGATGAAGCAGACACCCAAGTGCTGGACTGGCAAGGCTGGCAAGACTTCAAGTATCTGCACGCTGGTGCACAGCATTTGGAAGCGAAGGCTTTGAAGCAGATGGGGTCGCTGGGAGGCGGCAACCACTTCATCGAAGTCTGTATGGATGAGCAAAATCAGGTTTGGTTGATGCTGCACTCCGGGTCTCGTCATATTGGCAACGTGCTGGCACAGCGCCATATCGAGACGGCGAAGGAGTTGGCAAAGCTAGCGGGCGAAAAATTGCCTGATCCCGACCTGGCACACTTTGTTCAGGGCACCCCAGAGTTTGAGGCGTACTGGCGTGATTTGCAGTGGGCACAGAACTATGCCTGTGTGAACCGCGAAGTGCTGATGGCGCGATCCAAGCGAGTGCTAGAAAAGCATTTGGCGAACGATCAACCCTTCACTCCTTGCCTGAACATTAACTGCCACCACAACTATGCTGAGCGAGAAGTGCATTTCGGTGAGGAAGTGTATGTGACTCGTAAGGGGGCAGTCCGCGCACAGCAAAATGACTATGGCATTATTCCGGGTTCGATGGGAGCCAAGTCTTACATTGTGAAGGGCAAGGGGAATGTGGCAAGCTACTGCTCTTGCTCTCATGGGGCGGGACGCTTAATGTCCCGCAACAAAGCCAAGCTCAACTTCACGTTGAAAGACCTGATTCAGCAAACACAGGGGATTGAGTGTCGTAAGGATGAAGGGGTGCTGGATGAACTTCCCGGAGCCTACAAACCGATCGACCAGTTGATGGCCAACCAATCTGACCTGGTAGAGGTGGTGGCAACCCTGAAGCAACTTGTTTGTGTGAAGGGTTAGGGGTGAACTGGCAGCAACAAAATTAGGGGAATCCCCCAAGTCTTGAACCTCCCCTAGCCCCTAAACTCCAGTCATTGCAGGCTCATGGCACTGGCAACGACAAAAGTCGAATAACACTATGTCATCCAGGGATCTGCCACCGATTTCCGTGACCTGAAAATTACAGCACAGGATTCGTTTAGCGATGCGATCGCCAAAGCCAGCAACCCAAACTTTGGGGAACGAATGCTTCTGTTGCCTATGACTGGGCAATCAAGCACAAGTTCAAGGCAGACGTGTTCTGCTTTTGGACGGACTATGAAAGTTGGGAAGGACGCAAGCATCCTAGCCAAGCTTTATCCGAGTACCATCGTAAGGTGAACCCTCAGGCAAAAGCAGTTTACGTAACCCTGGCTCCATATCTTGCTGGTTGAGCCACAAGCTTCAATGTTGTGGGGTATTGCCGGGTTTGATCCAGGAACACTACGGTTGATCCAGATGATTGCAGCAGGAGAGCTTTGATTTGCTTAAAGTTGGGAGTACCCTTTCCACGAAAGTGCTCCTAATTTGGGGTTTCAGAATTATGACAAACGGCGAAGCTAAGCAGCGACTAGAGTTTTGCTAATCTGCTCGAAGATGGACTCAAACTTGTGCTTCGCCTCATCAAACTCTGGCACCTGCCAATCCGGGATAGAAGTGCCATCCAATTGATTCGCATTCAGGTAAACCGGATAGCGAACTTCAATTTGTAACGCCTCAACTTGCGGCATCTGACCGTAGTACCGCGTGATGTACCCACCACTAAACGATTTATTGCGAACCACCTGATAACTCTGTGAGCAAAAGGCAGCCTCAACGACGGAAATGAAGTGCTCAGAACAAGTTGTAGTATTTCCGTTCCCTAAACAGATTTCATCCTCGATCAATCCAAGAAAACTGTGTAGATCCAGCAAGTATACCTTGCCAAATTGCTCAATCTGTTCGTTTAGCAGAGCTTGAAGCTGTCGATGATAGGGACGATAGTATTGCTCAACTCGTTGCTCAACCTCTTCTCTTGAAGGCGGAGTTCGATAAATCGCTGTGTTGACCGCAGTCTTTTCAGCAACAACCGATTGCCAAAAGTTACCAAAGAGCGGTTCCTGAAGCGATCGATTGAGGTCAACCACATAACGGCTATAAACGGCTTGCAAGACGGTAACACCTAAATGAGGCAGAAAATCATAGAGTTTGTCGAGATGCCAATCCTGATTGGGCAAATAGTGCCGGTGAGAAGCTTCTAGAGTGTCAGTGATCTCCTTTGATATAAGCAATCCACTGTGAGGCAGACTGGCGATGACCGGAATGGTTTCAGTGGTTGGTAAGTGCAGGAGAAAGGGGTCTGGCATTGTCGGCTCAGTAAGTGAACAAAATTGCTTGATCCTTAATATAGGAAAACTTTGATGCCGCTCAGCAACGGATTGACTCAGTGTTTGCATTGTTGGTGGCTGATCCAGAATCGCTCAGGGAGGCGGTATGCGCGAAGGGCATCAGCGAAGCTACTGCTATCCTGGATGAGATTGAGCAGCGGGAATTGAGCCAATAGTATGGCGATCGACGGTTAGCAAGTGAGGCAGTCCGCGAGGAGTTATGGTCTCGTATAAAAAATATTCGAGTATGTGCCAGTTACCAGTTAGCTGATAATCTGTTTGCACGCCAGTTAAGTCCGAAAAGTTATTGCGGCGGTTGAAGCAGAATGTTAGGCGGTCGGAGAGAGTAGATGAATCAATCCAGCATTCACGGGGGTTGCCTGTGCGGAACAGTGACATTTGAAGTGAACCCACCCTTTCAGAAAATGGCTCATTGCCACTGCTTACGGTGTCGCAAAGGCACGGGCACAGCTCACGCCACCAATCTAACTGTTGAACCCAGTCAGTTCCGCTGGCTTTCAGGGGAAGAAGCTATCACCCAGTATGACCTTCCTACAGCAAAGCGCTTCAGCAAATGGTTTTGCAGTCATTGTGGGTGCCCGGTACCACGACTAACACCCGATGGCAAGATCATGACGATTCCCGCTGGCTCATTGGATACAGCCCCGCCTATCACTCCGACCGATCACATCTTCTGGGCATCCAGAGCGCCGTGGGGTTGTGCGAGCGGCGGGCTGCCAACCCACGCAGAGTATCCAGAGTCATGGTAGAGCCAGAACATGTCTAATCCGATGGAACTTGAGACCGTACATCTCCGCCTAGTGCTGCAATCGACCGAAGAGGTTCTCGCCCAAATTGAGGCAATGAGTCCTGCAGATCAGGCTGAGGTTTCTCCAGACTGGATCGCACAGCTCCGGGCTGCCCCATCACCAAACCCGTGGACGCATAGCTTCGCGATCGTGCTCAAGACAAGCGGTGCCGTCATTGGTAGTTGTGGGTACAAAGGCCCACCCGGTTCTGATGGCATTGTTGAAATTGCCTATAGCGTGAATGCCGATCAACAAGGGCGGGGGTACGCCACTGAAGCAGCAGAAGCACTGACCCGGTATGCCTTAGAAAGTCGTCAAGTGCGGTTAGTCTGTGCTCACACGCGACCTGAGGAAAATGCTTCAACGCGGGTGCTTACCAAATGTGGCTTCCGCCGGGTTGGAGAAGTAAACGATCCGGAGGATGGTCTTGTGTGGCGATGGGAGCGTACAGGTGGGACGGACTAAACACACCATCAAACATCAACTCCCTTCACAACCGATCTATGAAAGTTCCAACCACTGCACTGACTACTCATCAACTGTTCATCAGCAGAGCCTTACCCCATCTTGCCGCAGACCCGCGATTAGTGGGTGTTGCAGCAACAGGTTCTTGGGCAGAGAACTCAATGGACGAGTTCAGTGATCTCGATTTGATTATTGCTGTGGAGCATGAGAGCTTCGCACAGGTGATGTCCGAGCGAGAGAGTATTGCTGCATCACTCGGAGAGCTATTGGCAGCGTTTACGGGTGAGCATGTAGGGGAGCCACGGGTCTTGATCTGCCTTTACAACTCACCGCTCCTGCATGTTGATCTCAAGTTTTTGTCCATTACTGATGTTGCAACGCGAGTTGATGAGCCTGTTGTTCTGTGGGAACGCGACGATCGGCTATCACAGTCTTATGCTGCTAGCACCGGTGTGTATCCCTTACCCAGTGAGCAGTGGATCGAGGATCGATTTTGGATATGGATTCAATATGGAACTAGCAAGATTGCGCGGGGAGAATTGTTTGAGGCGCTAGACTTCATTTCCTATCTACGGAGCACGGTTCTCGGTCCTCTAGGACTACTGCGATCAGGATGCAAACCAAGCGGTGTTCGGAAGATTGAGCAGCTTGCACCGACTCTCGCTGAAACCCTTGAAAGCACGGTCGCTTTGCACGATCGGGAGAGTTGTTATCTCGCATTGGAACGGTGCCTCGAAATTTATCGAGCGCTCCGTTCAACGGCAATTACCCATCATGCAGCGGCTGAGGAAGCGGCTGTTGAATATTTGAAGACGATGCGTGCACGTCAAGGATAGGATTCTCACTCACCTTGATCAATACAGGCATGATTTTGGCCGAAATGGCTAGTCTCCTCAACATTCATGGCTTCACGCAGACGGATACATTGCTGAATTTATGCGTTATGCGCTTTAGCACTTGTTGCCTCAGGGGGTAACAAGAAGGTTAGAATAAAGACTGGAGGCGGAAAGCAGAGTGTAAACCTTGCTGAAGATACATTCGCTTATTGCCACTGAGCTGTATCCAAGACTCTACCCAATCGCTGGCTAAATCCATCCCTTCTAACCAGGCATGGGCATACAAACCTATCCAAAAATCGCTATGCCTGCGTTGTATTCTTCGTTCTTCTTTAGCTCGACAAATATAGCTAGCTAAGCCTTGAGCACGAACTTCATAGCCTTGAATGACCGCACTGGTATAAGCAAGGACTAAGAGGACAAATAAACCCGATAAGCGTTCAGGATTGAGACGAGTGGACTCGACTTGATACCCCCACTTTTGTAGTCCCGGAAAAAAGCTTCAATACCCATGCGATGCTGGTAAGCCTGAACGGCAGCACCTAAAGAGGGCAGATTAGTTAGCTCAGATCTTGCACCAAGGCTTAAAAGGTGGCAGAAAGGGCGTGAAACTAATAGACCGCAAGAACAATGGACATTCTTGCCCACGCCCAAGAACTAATCTATCACTTGCTCGATGGGATGCCGACTCCCTACCAACGTCAAAGCCTGCAAGCTTTGC
>NZ_JACJPA010000024.1:0-5395 GCF_014695845.1 Trichocoleus sp. FACHB-591 | reverse complement strand
TCCGGTTGGTGTTCCCCAAAGAGCGCGATCGCCTGTTCCCCATTTTCGGCTTGGGCAATCACCTGCATCTCTGGGTCACGGTTAATAATCGTGGCTAAGCCTTGCCGAAAAATGGCATGATCGTCCGCAATCAAAACCCGAATGGTCGTGGCTTGGCTCATCGTGATGCTCACTCAAGGGTTGACGGTGACAATAATCTCTGTTCCCTGCCCAGGTTGACTTCCAATCGTGAGTTGTGCGCCGATGCGCTCTGCCCGTTCGCTCATGCCGAGTAAGCCGAAACCCTCAGAGGCTGGAAGATTCCCGACTCCAAAGCCCTGCCCATTGTCTCTCACGCGCAAGCAAACCTGATCGCGCTCGTAGACTAGCTCGACTCGAATTTCGTCAGCCTTGGCGTGTCGAATCGCATTGGTTAAGGCTTCCTGCCCCATCCGCAGTAAGTTATTCTCGACTTCAGTGGGCAGAGCATACACTGCCCCCTCGATCTCATAGTGCAAAGTGGTATCCATTGCGGCAGCTCTAGTCTGAGCGATGAGACGATGGAGAGCGCTCTGTAAACTGCCTTCTTCCAAAAGCTGAGGACGGAGCGCGACGACCGATCGCCGTGCTTCAGTTAGTCCAGTGCGCCCCAATTCTTTGATCAGGTCTAGGTGTGCTTGAGCTGCTTCTAAATCATCTGTTAGCACCTGTTTTGCGGCTCCCACTTGAGCCAGAATGCCTGTAAACGCCTGAGCGAGTGTGTCGTGAATTTCACGTGCCATGCGGTTGCGTTCCTCTAAAATTGAGGCTGCTTCTGCTTGCTTTTGCGGCGTAATGTCTCGCGCCAGCCAAATCACCTGATCGTGCCGAATCGGGGCAATGCGAGCCGAAAACCAGGCTTCTTGTTCAGCTATCTGCAAGCTGTACTCAACTGTGAGCATTTGTTGGGTGCTCAGTACTTGCCGAACGTAACCTAGGAATTCATCAGCTTGTTCTTTTTCAAAAATCTGGTGCAGTGTTTGACCAATCTGCTCCTCAATCGGTCGATACAACTGATTCGGTTTCACTTCGACTGCTTCGATCACTCGCCCTTCAGCAGTAAGGACAAACAGCGGATCGGGAATGGCTGAAACGAGTGCCCGCAGTTCTGCTTCAGAGGCTTGCAGCGCGGCTTCTGCTTGCTTGCGATCGTTGATGTCAACGTGGGTTCCTAACATCCGCATGGGTTGACCTGATTTGTCCCAGGCAACAATTTTGCCAACAGAAAGAGTCCATTTCCACTGACCATCCTGGGTACGCTGGCGATACTCTGCTTGATAGCTGGGGATTTCTCCAGCAATGTAAGCACGGTAGGTTGCGACAACTGATTCTCTGTCATCAGGATGCAAACGAGCAATCCATTCAGAAATGGTTTCGTGGAATGTTGCTGGATTGTAGCCCAGCATTAAAGCGTATTCCGGGTTAACAGTTCTTTCTTCAGTTTTTAAGTCGAGATCGTAGAGTCCTTGATTTGAAGCGGTTAATGCTAAGCGTAGTCGTTCTTCACTCGTTTGTAGAGCGGCTTCTGCTTGTTTGCGATCGCTAATATCTACAACCACCCCTTCAATGTAGCCATCGGCTGCATTCAGATAAGAAGAGAAAAGTACCCAAAACAATGTCCCATCTCGTTTCCGCACCTGGGCTTCAAAGTTTCGCACTTCCCCATCCCGCTTCAGCAACTCAAGGAATTGTTGGCGATCGCTGGGATTGACATAGTAGCCTGCGGTGTGTTCAATCCCAATGATCTCCTCTGGTGAGTCAAAGCCATACAGATTGGCAAAGCGTTGATTGGCATCGAGAATTAATCCATCCGAGAGGCGGGTGCGGTAGATGCCAACCTGCGAGTTTTCAAAAATATTGCGGAACTTGGTTTCACTGCGTTGTAATGCTTCTTCTGCTTGCCTACGCTGGGTGGTGTCATTGCCCACCGATAAGATTTCAACGACTTCTCCCTGTTCATTGAAGATGGCTTGATTTGACCAAAAAACCCAAACTCGCCGACCGTCTCGACACAGGTTTTCACTCTCGCCTTGCGGGTACAATTGAGGATGACGAAGTAAATCGTGAACAAAGGGTTTGACATCGCGTCCAGAGGTTTCGATGTCTGGAATGATGGTTTCAAATAAGGTTCGCCCTACAATCTGATGTTCTTCATAGCCCAGGAGTTTCACCCCATAATCGTTGATGTATCGAATTCGTCCTTGTGTGTCATAGCAAATGATGACGGAATTCGCGGTTTGTAACAGGTTGCGGTAATTGGCCTCACTTTGTCGTAACGCAGCAGTTCGTTCTGCGACCTGTTGCTCTAATGTGCAGTTGTAGTCGGCTAGGAGTTTCTCGGCTTGTTTGCGCTCTGTAATGTCCTGAAAAGTAGCGATCGCATAAGTGATATTGCCCTGTTGATCAAAAACTGGTGTTCCTCGTGCCTCAAGTAGAATTGAGACATGATCTCGACGAATTTCTATATCTTCAGTCCTGATGCGTTCGCCCCTTAATGCCCGCACATTAGGCAGGCTCTCCGCTGGATAGATTTGATCCGTTCCCGCTACATAAAGCTGATAAGCCTCTGAGAGTTGCTCCGGTGCTACGGAAGTATCAGTTTCTTTGCCCAAGAGTTGATTGCTGCATTGGTTGGCATAGTAAGGGCAACCCGTCGCATCCACGATCGCAATTCCCACCGGAATCGCTTCGAGGAACTGGGTGATCTTGCTTTCCTTAGCCTGCAGTTCTGAGTAAAGGTTGGCATTTTCGATGGCGATCGCTGCTTGAGTCGATAATAGCTGCAAGACCTGCGATCGCTCTGGTGTAAATACTCCAACTGCTAACCGATTTTCTAAATACAATACACCAACTAGCTTGGCTTGATTTAGCAGCGGCAAACAGAAAACGGATTGAGGCTGGTGCTGTTGCATGTATGGCTCATTAATAAAAGCACCTTCACGAGTCGCATTATTTAAGGTGACAGGCTTCAGAGTCCGCATCACATATTGAATGATTGATTCTGGCAATTGATCGGTAATTGGAATAGACTGTAACACCTGAGTCGCACAAGCATTCTCATCGGCATTGAGTTCACAAGCCGCTTCAATCGACCATTCTCCTGAGTTTTCTAAGATCAGATAGCCGGTTTGTGCGCCAGCATTCTCAATTACAATTTGCATCAGTGATCGCAGCAATTGCTTCAGTTCAATTTCACGAGAAATCGCTTGTGAAGCTTTCATCACTGCTGCCAAATCGAAAGCAGTATGGAAGGGATTAGTGATGGTTTTAGCAGTAAGAGGAATTGATGTGGAAGCGGCTCTAGGCGACTGAGAAAAGAACTTTGGATAGCGAGTTTCTAAGTCTTTAACTTTAGCAGTTGCGCCCCAGCGATCGTAGCAATAGTGCGCCTCTTTCATGTAGGTTTGAGCAATTTTTTCTCGACCTCGCGCTAGATAATGTTTTGCAGCCAATTCGTATGCTAACGCCTCTTCCTGGATATATTCATTTTCTCTGGCTCCTTGAATCGCCCGTTCATAAGACTCTTCAGCCTCAAAGAATTGCCCTAAAACTCGCGCTTTCTCTGCTTCGACTAGATGAAATTTATGGAGATAATTCATTGGGGCATGTTCTGCCCATTTCTGCATTTTTTCTTGGTTGGTGTTAACACAGTTTAGCCAAGCTACTTTTTCAGCGTTTGAAGCATCGAGCGATAGGCTCAAAAGCGCTAGAGAATGATAGAAACAGAATATAGGTAGAACCGTTATTGCTGTCACCTCTTCAAAATGTGGCCTTGCCAAAATAGCAGTCTGTTCAGCTTGATGGTGTTCTCCAAATAGATAAAACAGTATGACTTTGTGTAAATAGAGTATCTGGATTGCATTTCCATCTTTAACTGCAATAGCGTGTGATAACGCCTCCTCTTCATTACACACCCGACCAACTAAGCGACTGGGATTCTCAGACCGATCTAACAAATTAAGAATGGTCTGCCACACGATTGCCAGCCAATTCGAGGGGCTTTCCCGTCTGATTTGATTGGTCGCTTTGCTATAGGTTGCTGTTTTTTGTTCCAGTTGGGTGAGTTCCTCTCCAGCAGAAAACGAGTAATAGCACACGTAATAGGCAGCATAACCAGCAGTTTCAAAGTCTCCAGTTTCTACTCCACTTTGATAGGCATCAGCCAGCATGGGTATTGTGTTGCTAAGATGCACCTTCCAGTGCATGATATGGGTACCCGAAAACCTTAGGGTTCTAGCCTTGCCTTTTTTGCTATGCAATCGTTCTGCCAGGCTGAGAGCCAGTTGACCAAATTTATAGCCGAGTTCAATGTCTTGAACAACTCCACATAGAACCAACCCGTAGCAGGCATAATACAGCGGTGACCAGATAGCATTACCGTAGGTGATTGATAAATTGACCGTTTTGCATATAATCAGTATCCACAGTGCTGGTAACGTTATAAATGCAGCAGACCTTATACTCGATAGGATCGTTATAGCTGCCAGTGGTTCTGGTGCAGTCATCTCTGGTAAATTACTCAAGTCTTCGATTTCTCGTTCAGCGAGTAATGCCACCGTTGACTCCAATGCCCTTTGAATATCTGCCCGACTTGGATTTTCGATTAAATCTATTCCCAAGAGCTTTAACGCTTCCAAGCCAGTTTTGAGTGTTTCTTTCAGGTTGCCCTGTGACGAATATCCTTGAATGCTGCTATCGTAAGCCTGCACTTTGTCAACCACTGTTTTGGCACGAGCGAGTACCACTTCTACCAACTGTTCCATCGCCTCAAAGCAACCCTGGAGATACGCCGCTTCGGCTGCTTCTGAGTACAGCGCTAAGGTGAGATCATACTCACGCTGCCAACTCTCTGCATTGAGGAGTTTAAGCCCTGTAGTGAAATACTGAAAAGCTGCTTCATAAGCCGTTGCTGCCTTTGCTCTCTGACCTGCCCTTAAATTCAATCTGGCAATTTCAGTTCGTTCTAATCGAGCCGTGACTAGCTCAAGTCCTTGATTGAGATGATCGATGATTTCAAACAACCGCTCGGATCGTTGCTCTGGTGAAGTTTTTTCGAGCAAATTGCGACCGACTTGGAGATGAACCACCTGTTTTTGCGATTCATCAATCAAAGCATAAGCCGCTTGCTGCACGCGGTCGTGCAGAAACTTATACTCTTGAACCAACAAATCTTCGTCCAAGTCAGACAGCGGTTGAATTAAGCCCGCTTGTATTACTGCTAGTAGATCCTGGAAAATTGCTTTCGGTGATTTTTCGCAAATGATCGCCAACGTCTTTAAATTAAATTCAGACCCAACACAAGCCGCGATGGAGAGAACTTGCTGTGTTGCTGTCGGTAATTTTTGCAACTGACGCAGCAGTAACTCCACCACATTAG
>NZ_JACJPA010000023.1:0-36949 GCF_014695845.1 Trichocoleus sp. FACHB-591 | reverse complement strand
GTGTTCATGGCGCGGTGGAACCACACTGACCCATCCCGAACTCAGAGGTGAAACGCTGTAGCGGCGACGATACTTTGGGGGCAGCCCCACGGGACAATAGCTCGATGCCAGGGCAATAATCAAACACAGAGAAGAGAGAGGAGTGCCTATGCAACCTCCTCTCTCTTCTCTTCGGACATGTTATTCCTAATTTGTATGTTTTTTCTCTCTGTGGATGGCTATTTCGAATCTCTTACTTCGAACTATTTGTTTTGCAGTAACGAGGTAAATACTGCAATTGTGATATCGTGCTTCAATTAAAAGCTTTTCATAAGTTGCATGAGATTTTTTGCTCTTGCCAAAGTGGGTCTTTTGGTCTCTGGATCCGCTTTAACGATCGCTGGTTGTAATTTTGTTGACTCAAGCCCTGAGTCTTCAACCTCAACAACCTCAACAGTTAGAAACCGATCAGCTACTTTGACAATATCAGCGGCGGCTAGCCTTACTAATGTAATGGAAGAAGTAAGGTCGCTTTGGCAGCAAGAAAACCCGGAAAGTTTTTTAACTTTTAACTTCGGTTCTTCCGGAGCCTTGCAGGCTCAGATTGAGCAAGGTGCTCCTGTCGATATTTTTGTATCTGCTGCAACCAAGCAGATGGATGTTTTGCAGAAGCAAGGATTGCTACTAACCAGTACTCGAAAAAAATTTTTAACGAATCAAGTGGTCTTGATTGAGCCGAAAAATGTGTCGGTTTTGAAAGATTTCAGCGACCTCAAAAATAGAAGTGTTAAACGTTTAGCGATCGCAGATCCAGAGAGTGTACCAGCTGGGATGTATGCCCAAGAAGTTTTGACCTGGCTGGGGATTCTTGAATTAGTTAAACCAAAATTAGTTTTAGCGAAAGATGTAAGACAAGTTTTGAGTTATGTGGAAACGGGGAATGTAGATGCTGGAATAGTTTACTTGACGGATGCTAAAACATCGAGACAAGTTAGGATCGTAGCGATCGCGCCTGAACAGTCTCATTCTGCCGTTAGTTATTCTGTAGCAGTGCTAAAAGATAGCAAAAATGTAACTGCTGCTCAAGAATTTGTACAGTTTTTATCCAGTCCACAGGCTAAAGCTGTATTTCAAAAGCATGGATTTGGCATTGCCAGCAATTGATGTTTTTATTGCAGGAGATAAAGGCATCATGACATGGCGTTTGACTGGTCTCCTCTGGAGATTTCTCTAAAGACTGCTGCTGCGGCTACTATAATTGCTGGTTGCTTGGGGACAGTAGTAGCCCGTTGGATGTTTAGTTACCCAGGCAGGGCAAAACCCTGGTTTGATGGTGTACTGACGCTGCCTTTGGTTTTACCACCTACTGTCGTTGGTTTCTTGTTGCTGCTGCTATTTGGTAAGCATGGGCCGATAGGGCAAGTTCTACAACCTCTGGGTTTGAACGTGATTTTTTCCTGGTCTGCAACTGTAATTGCGGCTACTGTGGTCTCGTTTCCTTTGATGTACCGAACTGCACTAGGTGCTTTCGAGCAAATTGATTCTGATCTGATTCAAGCCGCGCAGACTCTTGGGGCTTCAGAGTGGGGGATCTTTTGGCGGGTACTATTGCCTTTGGCTTGGCCAGGCATGATAGCGGGCAGTATTTTGACCTTTGCACGCGCGCTAGGAGAGTTTGGTGCCACTTTGATGTTGGCAGGCAACATTCCTGGAGAAACTCAAACGATTCCTACCGCTATTTTCTTTGCAGTCGAGCAAGGGAACAGGTCTCAGGCTCTAGTTTGGGTAGTAGTGGTGGTAGCGATCGCGCTAGTGACCATTGCTAACCTAAATTACTGGTCTCACTATCGGCATCGGTTCAGGCAACAGCCAACAGTCCAACCGCAAGGGCATTCCGCCAACATAACTACTCATTTGGCCAGGGGTGCTACACGACCCACTGTAGAAGCAAAAACTGCATCCTTGAAACCGGAACTAGCGATCGCCATCTCCAAGCAGTTAGCTAACTTCTCGCTTAACGTTAGCTGTACAGCCAACCAAAAACCACTAGGACTCTTAGGAGCTTCAGGGTCTGGCAAGAGCTTGACTCTGCGCTGTATTGCTGGCCTAGAGACGCCATCGAGTGGGCGTATTGTATTGAATGGTCGAGTGTTATTTGACTCAGAGCGGGGCATTAATCTTCCTAGTCGGCAGCGGCAGGTTGGCTTTCTATTCCAAAATTACGCGCTTTTTCCTCACCTGACAGTTAGACAAAATATCGCCTTTGGGCTGTATACGTTGCCTGCAAGCGAACGTGCGGATAGAGTGGCTCGGCTGCTCAGTGTGATGCAACTACAAGGGTTAGAACGCCGATATCCGCAACAACTGTCGGGAGGCCAGCAGCAGCGAGTCGCCTTGGCTAGAGCCTTGGCGATCGCACCGCAGATTTTGCTTTTAGATGAGCCTTTTTCGGCGTTGGATACTCACCTGCGCAGTCAATTAGAGAAGCAATTACAGGAGATTTTAGCGAGTTATCCAGGTATTACTTTGTTTGTAACCCACAACTTAGAAGAAGCTTACCGGATTTGCCAAAACCTAATGATCCTAGCTGCTGGGCAGGTTGTGGCTTCTGGCCCTAAAGCAGAAGTCGTGGAACGGCCAACTAAATTTGTGGTGGCTCAGCTAACGGGTTGCAAAAACTTTTCCCAAGTGGAAATAGTTGAAACACAACTGATTCGAGCCGTCGATTGGAATTGCCTGCTAAGGGTTGTGAAGCCGATTCCATCTGACTTATCTCTGGTTGGTATCCGAGCTCACCACATTATATTTACCAATGCTCCTGAGCAGAGCAATTCCGCGATCGCTCCGGATAGCAGTAACACTTTCCCTTGTTGGTTAGTTCAAACCAGTGAAACGCTACACCGAACGACGCTCTACTTGAAGCTGCATGCGGCTCCCAGCGATGACCAGGACTATCATTTACAAGCAGAGGTGTTCAAAGAAAAATGGTCTTCACTTAAAGAGCAGCCCTTGCCTTGGTACATCCATTTAGACCCTTTGCGACTATTTTTAATGACGGGGTAAGCCGCATTAGTTACAACATGGAGGCAATATGTAACGGTTGTGCCATCGCCGATCGGAGCGTCATGATGATGCTACAGCCCTAAATTTCGCGCTCTACAATGACTCCTGACGAAATAACTAATGCCTTAACGAACTTGTTTGGCGCTTTAGCTCAAAGGTTAGAGCCAGAAGCCTGGCAAGTCGAAACCACAAACTTCCGCCTCCTAGTTTTGCTGTCACAAGACCACACTTGGTTAAGAGTGCTCTTGCCGATCGCTCCTGCTCAGGAAGCGCAAGCTTTAATACCACAACTGCTAGAAGCTAATTTTGATGCCACTCAAGAAACCCGTTATGCCCTGCACCAAGATATTTTGTGGGGGGTGTTTCAGCATCGTCTAGAAAGTTTGGCGATCGCAGACCTAACAGCAGCGATTCAGCGTTTGCAGTCCCTACATGAACAAGGTTTAGCCAAACCTTTCAATGACCTAGTAGAAGTCCAAATTCGCCAAATTATTCATGTCGCCAAACTCCAAGGACAGTCATTAGAAGCGACTCTGCAAACGTTAAATCGTTTCTATGAGGAAGGATTAATGGGAGATTTGGAGCAGGGAGCTAGTAGCCGCGAAGAAGTACTCGCAGCTTGGAAGCGTCAACTAGAGCGTTTGTGGCCTGAGGTCGAGTCTTAATGGATATTGTGCAGGTTCTACGTGAGGACTATGAGCGGTTTCCGGTGAACCAAACCTATAGCATCTATGCAGAAAAAGTCTTTTTTCAAGATCCGCTTAATCGTTTTCAAGGGGTAGAACGCTACAAGCAAATGATTGCTTTTCTAGAGCGATGGTTTGCGGACCTCAAAATGGATCTGCATGATATTCAGCAGAACGGCAACTCGATTAGAACCGAGTGGACGCTGAAGTGGCGATCGCCCTTGCCTTGGCAACCCAGGATTGCTATTACAGGTTGGAGTGAATTACAACTTGATGCCAGTGGTTTAATCGTGTCCCATGTGGATCATTGGCATTGCTCCCGTTGGGATGTTTTAAGACAGCATTTCTGGACAAGGGATGAAGCATAAATATGTGCCTTTAGCACTTCGGTAGAGCGACGTGAAGTTAAGGTTTTACCCGGATTTTTGGGGCAGGCAGAGTAGTGTCTAATTAAGGTTTAGCGAACACAAGCTGCTAGGAACAACCTTGGAAACGGTTGGTCTAAAGATTGCAGTGGCAGAGCTGGGATCTGCCTTTTGTGTGATTTGTAACACCTGACAAATCTTTTGGTATCGGTTACATCTAGCCACAGTGCCTTTGTCCTGCAAAAATATGACGTTGATTTGCCGGGAGCATCACCTGGGCTCTCAAGCTGCCAAAAATTTCTCTCACGGACACGGAATTATTAACTTTCGCTTCCGTTTCGCTATTGGTCTGCCCTTAGGATTGATGGCGCTGCTGTGGTCCCATTCAGCGATCGCGCAGGACTTGAGCCATTCTCCACAATCGCTAGCGTCTGGGGCAGGATTGTTAGCGCTTAACTCTAGAGAAGCACAATCACCTGAGCCAGTTTGTCAAACCGATGACAATCTCAGAACGTCAACTCAGCTAACTACTTGGATGGGGAATTTGGTTAAGGCTTCCACCTGGGTAGGTGATCCGGAAGTTGGTTTAAGTCATTTAATTCAGGACTTAGGACCGCAACTGATAAGCTATCTCAATCCTAGCCCTTGGCCACAGATCAGCGATCGCGCTCAACAGGCCAGAGTCCCCGTGATGATGTATCACGATATTCTGCCAGAAAAGCAAGTTTTCTTTGATGTAACGCCGGAAGAGTTTGAGCAACACCTACAACTGATTCAAGAGCGTGGGCTAACCCCGATTAGTCTCGATCAGCTAACCACGCATCTACGAACTGGGTTGCCTTTACCAGAAAAGCCTATCTTATTAACCTTCGATGATGGCTACAAGGGACACTACGAACACGTTTACCCCTTACTCAAAAAATACGGCTACCCAGCGGTATTCTCTATCTATACTGCCAAGGTTGGTAAAAAGCTGGGGCGCTCTAGCCTGAATTGGGAAGAGTTGCGCCAAATGGCTACTGATCCCTTAGTCACGATCGCAGCTCATAGTGTGACTCATCCGCCAGATCTCACCAAGCTCACGGATGACCATTTGGCCACTGAGGTAGCCGAGTCGAAACAGCTTTTAGAAGCTGAATTAGGCATGCCGATTCGTTACTTCACTTACCCAGAAGGTAAATATGATCAGCGAGTGGCTAAAGTGGTTCAGGAAGCGGGCTACCTAGCAGCCTTCACAATGGATGATGTGGATGAGCGCTTTGCAGGTGAGTCGGAGAGCTTGTTGGCGATCGCTCGCTTTGGGCAGTCTCGACTCCCCGATATCATTGACCAGGCTTGGGGTGGATCTCCCCTGCCCAGTTGGAATCTGGGATTTGATTTTTCTGCGCCAGTGCAACTCACCGAAACAACAATTGACGAGACACCTTTCCGGTTAATTTCCGGGGGTAAACCGATCACGATTCATGCCAAGAGTCGTTACCAGGTTCAAGAAATTCTAGAAGGAACTCAGGCGATCGCGGCAGTAGATGGGGGTTTCTTCTCGCTCAGGTACTTGGACTCCAACGTGATGATCGGCCCTGTCATGAGTCAAAGTAACGGGCAATTCGTCCCAGGCAATCACAGCGACAATCCCAGGCTGAAGGGACGGCCACTAGTGGTCATGGGTCCTCAAGCGGCTAAGTTTATTCCCTTTAACCCAGACAAGCACAACAGTTTAGAGGGGGTGCAAGCAGAATTAGCAGGTGTGACAGATGCTTTTGTCGCGGCGGCTTGGCTAGTGAAAGATAGCCAACCTCAACCTGCTAGTACTTTCAATAGCTTGTTCGATTTTGATGCCGTGCGTCATCGAGCCTTTTGGGGCATCAATCAAACCGGGCAACCCACCATCGGAGTTTCAGTAGAGCCAATTGACTCGGTTTCTTTAGGAATTGCGTTGGTAAAGGCAGGCTTTCGCGATGCAGTGATGCTAGACTCTGGTGCCAGCACCTCACTCGCTTACAAAGGTGAATCGCTGGTGGGGTATATTCCTCGCCCTGTGCCTCATGTGGTCGCGCTCGTACCCTCTGACGCAGAAGCTAAAGCAGCTTGTACACTGGCATCTCGATAATTGATGGGCGATCGCCTGAACCTTTCCATAAAAAAGCTGGATAGCATTAAAAACTACCCAGCTTTTTTAGTTAAAAGTCGAA
Organism: Trichocoleus sp. FACHB-591; assembly: GCF_014695845.1. NCBI lineage: Bacteria > Bacillati > Cyanobacteriota > Cyanophyceae > Leptolyngbyales > Trichocoleusaceae > Trichocoleus > Trichocoleus sp. FACHB-591. The sequence goes on along the minus strand of NZ_JACJPA010000023.1, from coordinate 30,667 downwards.
CCTGTTAATTAAACAGTGACAGCTTTCTTGGTAGCGCCACCCAGTTCGCCTTTGGCATACTTAGCAGCAAAATCATCCAGAGAAACAGGCTTGATCTTGCTAGCTTGACCCGCAGCACTAAAGGCTTGGTAGCGCTCAGCACAAACGTTTTGCATGTACTTGATAGAAGGCTTGAGGAAGTGGCGAGGGTCGAATTCCTCAGGCTTAGAAGCTAGGGCTTCACGGACCGCAGCAGTGATCGCCAAACGGTTGTCAGTGTCGATGTTGACTTTACGCACACCGCTCTTAATACCCTTTTGAATTTCTTCGAGGGGTACACCGTAGGTTTCAGGAATCTTACCGCCGTACTGGTTGATCAGCGCAATTAGATCTTCAGGTACAGAGGAGGAACCGTGCATTACCAAGTGGGTGTTGGGCAAGCGACGGTGGATTTCTTCGATGCGGCTGATGGCGAGGATTTCACCAGTAGGTTTGCGGGTGAACTTGTAAGCACCGTGGCTGGTCCCGATCGCAACTGCGAGGGCATCAACACCAGTTTGCTCCACGAAGTCTACTGCTTCATCGGGGTCGGTCAAGAGTTGGTCATGGGAGAGGGTGCCCTCAAAACCGTGTCCATCTTCTTTGTCACCTTGGCCCGTTTCCAGAGAGCCGAGGCAACCCAATTCACCTTCAACGCTGACGCCAATTGCATGAGCAACTTCTACCACTCGGCGAGTTACTTCAACGTTGTACTCGTAGCTGGAAGGGGTTTTAGCGTCAGCTTCCAGAGAGCCGTCCATCATGACGCTGGTAAAACCATGACTCATGGCTGAGTAGCAAGTCGCAGGGCTATTGCCATGATCCTGGTGCATTGCGATAGGAATATCAGGATAGGTCTCTACCGCAGCCAAAATCAGGTGGCGTAGGAAAGCTTCTCCAGCATATTTACGAGCGCCACGAGAGGCTTGCAAAATCACAGGGCTATCGGTTTCATGGGCAGCCTGCATGATGGCTTGAATCTGCTCCATGTTGTTAACGTTGTAGGCGGGAATGCCGTAACCGTTTTCAGCCGCGTGATCCAACAACAGCCGCATGGGTACGAGCGCCATAGAGAGTCCTCCTAATTACTTCGTCGTTAGCTAGCTAGTTTTAGACGAGCTCAATTCTTACGTTAATCTTAAGACACTTTGTGCTTGTAAATAGAGGAAGTATTTCAAGATTCACCCTGAACCCTTTTTACTAGGTCTATAAGATTTGTTTATCTTTCTTTTTATGGGTCGCCCGGGACTCGAACCCGGAACAAATCGGTTAAAAGCCGAGTACTCTACCATTGAGTTAGCGACCCGTTCAGTTGCGCCTGTCTCAGCGCCGTTTACAACAATAACACAGCCTTCCTGAATTTAGAAGATATTTACCAAGGAAAACGTAAATTTCTTCAGATTATTTTTAGATCGCCTGCCTAGCTTGAGATGCAGCGCTGAAACTACAGAAATTTAGCCGTGAGTTGGACCGTTGTATCTAAACTCGCACCGGGGGCTAAGTGGGTCAGGCGATCGCCCGTATTCAGGGCATTGCGTCCCGCAGTCCAGGGCTCTAGGCAATAGAACTCTTTGCCTTTTACTGTCCAAAAGACCACAGTGGAGTAGGGGAACTCGTAGCTGAGCGTCAAATGCACCCCCTGGCTGCGATCGCTGGCTGTGGCTGAACGACGTGAGAGCTCCCGGAACGCCACATCAATTTCATCGCGCTCAAAATCGAATTGGTTGCTGAAGGATTCGACGGCTTGCGATCGCTGATCGAGTAAGTCGGTGGCAGGAATATCGAACTGGAGCTGAGTTTTATCTGAGGTTACAAAGTAGGGATGTAGCCCCACCGAGAAAGGCATGGGTTCATTAGAGCGATTCTCAAACCGCTGATGAATCTCTAGGGTATGCCCTTGCAATTTGTAGGTGAAGGCGACTCGAAACTGGAAGGGATACACCGCCAAGGTTTGCTCATTGCTCTCTAACGCCAAAGTCAGGCTGGCTAAATCTTGCGTTTCCTGTTCCGTTACTTGCCAAGGTAAATCACGGGCAAAGCCATGCTGCTTCAGAGTGTAGGTTTGGCCGTTGTTGTTGTAGGTGTTGTTGGGCAGATTGCCACAAATCGGAAACAAGATCGGGATGCCGCCCCGCACAGTTAGTTCGGGATTGGCGAATCGTTCAGCATCTAGATACAGCAGCTCTTGGCCTTTCACTTGCCAACTGGTAACAATACCGCCCCGCTCAGGCACTATTTCTAAGCGAGAGTTGGTGGCTTGGTCATAGAGTAGATAGGTTTTGTATTGCCGCTGTTCAGTTGCGATCGCAAACACAGTGATTGACTCCTTGGTTTGGAATGAGATCTCGCTCAGCTCTGCAAATCTACTCTGGGCGCTCCGCGAATGGGGTGACTAGAGGTGTTGCTGGTTGCTGATGGCGACTTGCTGCTGTTGATAGAACTTGGGATGGAGCAGCAGTAGAAGTAGGGAGGGCGATCGCCGGAGCTTGATGTTCTAGGAGAGCAATGTGCTCGCGAGGATGCTGTTTAGGATGTGAGGGTGGCTCGAATGGTTTTGGCTCAGATGGTTCTGCCTGAGGCAATACAGGTTCCGGGGAAGAATTTCCTTGCTGCGAATCTGGTGCTGTGGTTGGGGCAATCGGAACTGTCTCAGCAGGATTGGTAATGAACGGCTCCAGGCGATCGCTGGGTGCAGTCGTGGGCGCAATTGATGGCTCAGCTTCCAGGGGTGTGGAATCTTCTGGAGAGGTGGTGAAGGGCTCTAGATTGTTATTAGGCGGAGCTGATGGGAGTGAGGGTTCCGCGTTTTCAGGAATAGAGGTATCGTCCGCAGGTGCCTCTACAGGATCAGTAAAGGGTTCTAAACCCTCGTTTAGGGTTGGACTAGGTGCGGGTGTCTGATTCAGAGGACTAGAAGTATCACCGTTTAATGGTTGAGAAGTATCACCCTCTAGGGGCGACGACTCAAAGGGTTCAGTGCTGTTTTCAGGCTTTGTAAAGGGTTCTGCCTCGGGTTGAGAGTTGAGAGGAGCACCAGGGTCAGGAGATGTATCATCGCTAGGGACAAGCTCGTCAGGCGGTTCTGATGGGTCTGGTGTCAGCGGTTGCCAATAATCATCTGGTTCCTGACGGTGTGGGTAAGTATAGCCACTCTCAGGCTCAGAGTTCAGCTCTGATGGCTCAGATTCGGTCGGTTCAAGCTCCGCTGGCGCAGATTCAGATGGTTCCGAATCTAGGGATGGGTTGGACCTGTCTGGCTCGAAAGCATCTGGCTCGAAAGCATCTGGCTCAAAAGGCTCAGGCGTAGTGGAGCCATCAGGCCAAGCATCGGTTGGGTCTGGAGAGGGGGCAGCAGTCGGTTGAGAGGGTAAAGATTGCCAGTTGTCGGCGGGTTCTGGGTTAGAGAAGCTAGGGCTTGGCTCTGAGTCGGGGAAAGCAGGAGCGCTATTACTGGGTGCAGTATCGGGTGCGAAAGGTTGTGAGTTAAGTGGAGTAGCAGGGTTGCTGGGTCGCTCATCTGGTGAAGCAGGTAGGTCGTCAGGAGCTGAGTCTGGTGCAGTAATAAAAGAGTCAGGTGACGTTGTCTCAGGTGTAGATTGTGGCGACGGAGCAACATCTGTCGTATCTGGGTTGGGAGATGGTTCGCTGAAAACCTCTGACTCTCCTGGCTCAACCACTTCAGAACTACGGGCATCAAGAATAACGGAGGATGGCATCGGTTGAGCAAAGAGGCTCGATCGCTCACGAATTTGATTGAGGATTTGCTCACCGCGATCGCCAGACACAATCCGGGGTTGATACTGCGTTACCTCAACTGGCAAAAATTCCACCTTCATTTGCTTGTCCCGCAAGGCAACTTTTAGCACCGCTGTATCGTAGTCGCTGCGGGAATTGCCGCCAAAAATGAAGTTGCCTAGAGAATAGACAATTGGTCGTCCCTTATAAATTTCCGCTCCTTGCAGGACATGGGGATGGTGCCCCACAACCAAATCAGCTCCTTTATCAATGGTGTGGTGTGCTAGCTGAATCTGCATATCTACGGGATACTCAGCTAATTCCTCGCCCCAATGGTAATTTACAACGATCCAATCAACCTGCTTACGAATAGCTCGAATATCCTCGGCGATGCGATCGTTGCGGGTGGGATTGGTACCCGCAGCATCTATATCTGCCGCATGAAGGTCTGCATCGTAATAGCCGAGATAAGCAATGCGCTGCCCCTTCACTTCTAAGATTTCTGGACGACGAGCTTCTTTAATATCTCGACCCGCCCCAATGTGATGAATGCCCGCCTGCTCTAGCGTTTCTAGCGTTTCTATCAACCCCGATGCTTCGTAGTCCATCGCGTGATTGTTAGCCAGAGTCACAATGTCGATGCCGCCATCCGTCAATACTTCTACTGATTCTGGGTCAGCCTTGAAGTTAAATTGCTTATCTGGCAGTGGCGTGGTGGCGCGAGTTAAAGGATTTTCGAGATTCACCATCGCTACGTCTGCTTGGCGATACTCCTTCATGTCGGCGAAGGCCCAATTGTAGTCTTGACCAACTAAATCCTCGAAGGCATCAGATAGGGTGACATCCCCCCCAAACATCAAGGTGACGGCTGGGTCATCAGGATTGAGTAGGTTTTGGTGCTGCACCACTGGAACTGTTTCCAAGGCAGCACGGATCGCATTCGGTCGGTTGGGTTCAGACCTCGTGAGTGTGGCTTCGGGGGTGCGGCCGTTGGCAGAGGCGATCGTTGGCTCGGTAGGAGTTTCGTTATAGCTGAGCAGACAACCCAAGACAAACGCTGCTACAGCAGAACCACTGAGCAAGAGAGAACGAGCTAGTTTCAGATAAACACGCTGGTCTAGCAGTTGTTTGACAGATATGGATTGAGTTGCTGCTTGAGAGCGGCTGGAGGGCTGACGGGGGCGCTTTTGGCGTCTGCTGGAGGTGGCTAAGCGAACAGATTGTTGCCAAAGAGTTTGACTTTCATCTGCGAAGCGAGCCGCAATTCTGACTCCTTCGATAAAGTCTAAGTTGAGCTGGCAGAGACGATGGCAAATGAAGCGGACTAAGCGATCGCGCTCTGGAATGCGATCGAACTCGACGGTAATGTGTAGGCAATTAGAGCGAGTGGGTCGAATGGAGGCGTAGACCCCTTGAGGAACTAAGTAGCTATTCAGCCAATAGGCGATCGCTCGAACATTACCTTCTCGTGCTAACTCCAGCACGGAAGGTTGAGATACACGATTAGAATAAGCCATCCTCTTCACTCCTCAACATCAACTGCCACCGTTACTTCCCGTTGCACCCACAAATTGGCAGATGATTGACCCTATCTTATCGGCATTAAATCATTAATTACTCGGACGGGAAACCTATTTATAGCTTTAATCCAGAATAGTTAGCCCCGATAGAACATATGGTTCACGCTATTTTGGCTTCATAGATGCAGCCCGCACTTCCTAGTTAATGTTAGTTGTCAGTGATAGTAATCACAAGCTTATAACGTTTAGGGTCACAGGTTATAGTCGATCTCAATCAACTGTTAGAACTCGAAAGTACCTGATAGTAAGGGTGGCAGTAAAACAGTCAGGATAATTCGTAGCTATGATCCATACGCTCGTACAATCTGCTTTCCAGACAGGCTGTCTCAGCGTGGCATCTGAGGGGTTAATCCGCCAAGTATTGTCAATTGGAGGCTATAAAGCTGCCGATTTAGAGGTGTTAGAAAAGTTATACAGTGCCGTGGATGCTGGAGTCATTAAGCGAGAAGCTCCTGGAGCCGTTGAGATGCCATTGCAACGTCTACGATCTGTGGCACAACGAAGATAACTCTCGACTGAGACACGAGCTAGTAGGGAATAAAGTTTTAATTTGTGGCTAAAGTTAGGGTGAAAAAGGCTCTGGCTTAAAGAGTCATAAACCTAAAATTCATAGGATTAAACTGCTATTGGACAACTAAGCAATTCTAATTTTGATCTAAATCAAAACAGATTTCTATCCGATCTTGACCACAGTCTTTCCTATGACCCAACAGATACCAAGCCCCTAAATCAGGGGCTTATTTTTTTAGTTACGAGTCTTCAGTTTTTGTTGCCTCTGTTCCCAGGCTCGTAGAATATGGGCCATCGTTACCTTAATCTCCAACGAATCTGCGGCTGCGTAAAAAGTCGCGGCTTGGGCGATCGCGCGAATTTCACCTCCATTTAGAGGCAACTTGTGAGCTAGAAACTCCCAATCAATGCTGGAATCAAGGCCGATCGTACTGGGAAAAACTTGATGCCATAACTTCAAGCGATCGCCTGGCGTGGGGAGCGGGAATTCTAAAATTTGGTCAATTTCCTGTCGCCAGTGCCAACGCACCGATTGCAACAACGGCACGCTGAATAAGGTGATGCCTCGCTGCTGCTGACGTTGATGAATCAGTTGATGCAGGTCTGCGGTCGCTAAGGGAGCAGAACGCCCCAGCCAGAGCGGTGCCGACTTAATCAGCAATACCGTGGGGCTGTGTTCATGAATTTCCTGAAGCAACCTGGGAAACTCGGCGGGCGGCACCAAGGCTAGGTCAGTCCAGAAGAGAGAAGTTTTTAATTGTTGAGCGATCGCCGCCGCTGCCATAGTTTTGCCTGTACCCGCCGCTCCTACCAAAATCGCCACGGTTCCAGGTAGCGGGGGAGGGGTAGAGCAGCTAGGTTGTAAATCGCTCCAAACTGCTTGCACCTCGGACCACAGCTCTACCCGCCGCCCTAAATGCTGCAAGGTTGCCAAAAGCGATCGCGGCAAAATCAGTTGCGTCCAGTCAGGTGTAGCTTTTTCTTCACGAAGGTAGCGGGGCAGTAGAACGTGAGTATGAGGTACAGGGTGCAGCTGAGGAAGCTGAGCAGGTTGAACTAAAACCTCTAACGTTTGCGGCTGGGGTTGCTCAGCCAATAAATAATTCACCAAGTCATCACTCAACTTCAGCCGCCGAGTGAGTAAGGTTTCCTCGCCACAAGCCACCATTTGCAGCAAACCCTGCTGAATTAAGCCAGAGTTTACAGTCAGGTAAGCCCGACCCGTTTGCCATTCCTGGTCATTACGACACAGCAACCGCAACACCAAATCGACGGTGGGTAAATCAGGGCAGCCACAGGTGCTAGAAAACTCAACCGAAACTCGTGCTGCTGAGCTAGATTCGTGGCTTTGGAGATAGTTGTAGAGCTTAGCGTAGCGACGATTAATTTCTGGAGCCAAGCTAAACAGAACCAAGTTCTTTTCAAAGGCAGTGAGCTTGAGGCGATCGCGCAACTGCGGTAAACCTAGAGCCACGCCCTGCTGCAAACTAGCCTGAATTCGCGCCTCCATCTGCTGCTGATAGCTGGTTGCAGTACCACTGCGATTGGTAGGACGCGGACGAGTTTCATCATAACCAGTCGTACCGTCTAAGGCGACTAAACCTTTCCACCAGTGGCTTGTGGCTCGATCAGCCCGTGACTGCGCCACTCGATCTACTGTTTTTTGCTCTTGACGCTGTCGAGCGATCGCCACACTCAAGATGCGATCGAGCCAAGTCAGTTCTGCTTTTAGGTAGGCCCAGTTATTCTGAAACACCTCTGCTGGATCACTCATGATTCATCACCCGGATGAATTCCAGGGGTAAACCATCGGCATCGGCAATGAAGGCAACCTCATAAACGCGATCGCCAATCATTTGTTGGTTGGGTTCCAGTAGCACCTTGAGGGGTGAGATTTGCTCAGGTTGAGACTCAGCCGCCTCAGCAAATTTGGCTTGCAAATCCTCTAGCCACTTGGGCAAATCCGTAGTGGTATCGGTGAGGTCAAAAGAAAGGTGATAGTACCCGGTGTAGTGCTCGTCGTTAAAAGCATCAGCGACGGGACGCGGCTCTGGAATTTGAATCAATTCAATCCGTCCGCTCAAGCCTGACATCCAGCAAGCCAGCGTGTAGCCCGTGGTGAATCGTTCATTGACCACAAACCCTAACTGCTCGTAAAACGCGATCGCCCGATGGATATTGGCAGTCCGAATAGATGCGTGATGCATGGATGATGAAGTTCAGCGCCCAGAGCCGTTAGCGAAAGTAGGTTACAGCTCCGGATGGATTACTCAAATAAACGAAAATACGGATATCGAACAGGGGCACCCGGTTCTTTTTCTAGATCGAAGTTAATTACGTCCCAGCAGGGATCTTCTTCTGACGTTGGGCTAAATTCTACAGGTAGGCCGTAAAGCCGAGGTTTGGCTGAATCCGTCTGACCCCGCCAAGGAGTGCTGCGCTCTAGATAAGCACTGATTAAGTCTTTATAGCGTTGGGCAATGATGACGCGAGTAGCCCGATAGCCCTGAGTGTAAAGCCGGTCTAGCGCTTCATGAATTTCAAAGCGAATGCCATCTGGATGCGTGTGCTGACGATACCATTCGTTGTTCCACTGCCTCCAGTGCCGTCCTGACTGCAAGTGAACCAGTTCGCCTGTTTGTGGATCTGATTCAAAGGCACCGTGCCTCTGACACAAATAAGTATCTGTCAGGGTTAGAGCCGGAATGGTTTGGCGGCAGTGCGGGCACTGAATCTCCGGACCAAAAATTGGATACTGTAAGCCATGAGTCATCATGAAGTGCGGATCTGCATGGTGTTTCTGTGTCAGTGCCAGTTGTTTTATTATAACTAGGGAAGTTCTGCCCTCGATGTCAATTCTATGGGCATTCTACTGATACTCTGGGCACTATTTTGAGTGATTTCAACCCATCTCCTCTAATTTCGGCTTCTTATTGGCCTGCACCGGATCTTTCTCAAGCTGCATTTGTGGCTCCGGGGGCGACGGTCATGGGTAATGTGGCGATCGCCGCTGGTGCCAGTATTTGGTTTGGTGCCGTGGTGCGGGCTGATGTCGAGCGCATTGAAATTGGCCTCTGTACCAATGTTCAAGATGGAGCCATATTACACGGTGATCCAGGTAAGCCCACAATCTTAGAAGACTACGTCACCATTGGACATCGAGCCGTGATTCATAGCGCTCATATTGAGCTAGGTTGCTTAATTGGGATTGGGGCGATCGTACTGGATGGAGTGCGTGTAGGGGCAGGCAGCATTGTGGGGGCGGGTTCGGTCGTAACCAAAGATGTACCTCCGCGATCGCTTGTGGTGGGAGTTCCGGCGAAACGGTTGCGCGAACTCGCAGATGAAGAGGTGGCAGACTTAATTGAGCATGCCCGGCGTTACGAAAAGTTAGCCTTGGTTCATGCAGGCAAAGGCACCGATCTTGGCTTCACCCAAACGCACGCTTAAGCATGCTTGTAGATGCCCTCAATCGATCGCTAAAAATAAGCCGAAAGCCTGAGAAATTGCGATCGCTGTGAAAAAGCGCCCGTTTGGATAAATAATACAATTATGAGAGCTATTCAAAAATCTTTAATCTCTGGTTAGAAGAGGAGATCGGGATATGGACTTGGATTATCGCGTGGTAGTGGTTTTGCTGCCAGTCATTTTGGCTGGAAGCTGGGCAGCATTCAATATTGCAAAGGCTGCTTTGGCTCAAATTCAAGGGTTTCTGGCCAAGTAACCACACTATAGGGCTGAACTATTTCAGTTCACATGATGCAACAAACGACTGTAATCCTTTGCGGAAACACAGTCGTTTTTGTTTTGGCGCTATGAGTTTGAGGAGTACGCAGAGTGCGAGCACTGCGATCGCTGGGGTTGCTGTAAATTTAATCGAGTTTTTGCTCGGATGCTTCAGACCAAGCAATCGGGTTAAAAGAAGTGTCGTAGTCGTAGACATCAATGTGCTCAGTCTGCTTGAGGAAGTTCACCACTATGTAGGTTAAAGGGGTCGCGATCGCCTCGTAAGCCGTTTTGATCAGCCATTGCGTCACAATTGCTGAAATCATCTGGCTAGCTGCGATCGTGCCGACAAAGGCTACTGTGACGAAAATTAGCGAATCCAACCCCTGTCCAACAATTGTGGAACCAATGGTTCGCATCCAAAGCCACCTTCCCTGAGTCGCCACTTTCAGCTTGGCTAACACGAAGGAATTGACAAACTCCCCCACCAAATAGGCTAGAAACGAAGCCAGCAGCAATCGAGGTGTATTGCCTAGAATGCGCTCGTAAGCCGCTTGTCCATCCCAAAACGGCGCAGGGGGAAGCTGTTGGCCAAGCCAAATGGCAAGCACGGCAATTAAGTTGCACAGAAACCCCAACCAGATTGCTAGACGAGCCTGCCGATACCCATACACTTCAGTGAGCACATCTCCGCAGATATAGCTAATCGGAAAAATCACGATCGCGGCAGTCACGACCTGGCCTTGCAGGGTCACTAGCTTGGTCGCGACAATGTTGGACACAATTAGGCAGGTTACGAATAGAACCACCACGAGCAAGAACCATCCAGAGTAGCGAGTGGAGGGAGGGGGCGATGCTGAGGGGGAATTGCGAGAATGCTGCTTCGGCATGGTGCTGTTGCTAGGGTTCTACCTGCAAAGCATTGTGGCACTGAATTGAGTAGATGAACGAACTGTTAACTTATATCGTCAAGTGTTTCTCCAAGCTTGGAAAATAGAGTTTTAAGTTCGTTAAATTGAGTTTTGAGTTGATGCTGCGTCGCAAAAATTCGCGCCTGCTGGACCCTTATAGAAGGGTCCAGCAGACTAGAGGACCGAGCCTTCTGGGCGAACTCCTCAGGTGCAACTTGAACTTGATAAATTTCACTTAACAATTTTGCTAAGGCCTCTGAAGTTGGCTTTCCCTGGTTTAATAAACTCTGAGCCAGAATCCGGGCTTGACTCAGCGTCAGCTTTTGCTGCCCAGCATATAGTTCTTGATTTTCCTGATTGAGGTTGGACAACTCTCGGTTAGTATGAATCAGCTCTTGCTCCAGCACTTGAGTTTCTTGATACGTATTTTCTAATTGTTGTGTCAGAGACTCTATCTGCTCTTGTAATAACGCGATCGCATCTTGTAGCTTAGATTCAGCCTGTTCGTAAATAGCGTTAATTTCCTGCAATTTTCTCTGCTCGGAGGGCTGACTCAGCATAGCCGATAGTCCTTGCGCGTTTTTTGTTAGTGCACACCTCTTAACTAGAAGTTTAGAAGACGGCAAGATAGAGGCCAAAAAAATTCATCAAACTAGAGCGATTAACTTTAAAGCAACGTCTCAACTAGCTAGGAAACAGAGTTGCAAAAATCAGGATGATGGTTGGGCAGCTAATGTCATCCTGTAAAGTAACGGTTCCTGGTTTGGCAATGAATTCGATTAAGCAAGCGAGTGATGCAGGTCAACCTAATGACAAAGGGCAGGCAGTAAATGTGGAGGCTCTGCTCAACCGTTTTGGTTATTTTGGGGTGCATTTGGGCTTAGAACGCATCCAGCGACTTTTGGCGGAATTGGGTGATCCGCACCAGCAGGTTCCGATTATTCATGTGGCGGGGTCGAACGGGAAGGGCTCTGTCTGTGCTTACCTGTCATCCGTATTGACCCAAGCTGGGTATCGCGTGGGCCGCTATACCTCGCCGCACTTGGTCGATTGGTGTGAGCGAATTTGCTTGAATGAGCAACCCATTGCACCGGAAGCATTGGAGCAAGTTTTGCGACAAGTCGAGGCAGCGATCGCCCCAGACCAGCCTTCTCCCACGCAATTTGAAGTCATTACTGCGGCCATGTGGTTGTATTTTGCCCAACAGCAAGTGGAGATTGCCGTGGTTGAAGTGGGCTTAGGAGGGCGCTTGGATGCCACGAATGTCTGCGATCGCCCCCTGGTCAGCGTCATCACTTCCCTCAGCCGCGAGCACTGGCAACGCCTCGGCCCCACTCTCGCCGACATTGCCAGAGAGAAAGCAGGGATTCTCAAGGCTGGCTGCCCTGCGGTAATTGGCCCCTTACCCCCAGAGGCGCAGGCTGTCGTCGAAAAACGAATTGCAGAACTGAACTGTCCGGCTGTTTGGCCGCAACCCGCCATAGAAACTCAACCCGGTTGGGCCGAAGTCGCCAGCATCCCAAATTGGTTCCAATCAAAAGCCGAAAGCCAAAAGCCAAAAGCCAAAATCGAATATTCGTTGCCGCTCCCCGGTGCGGTGCAATTGAGTAATTCCGCTTTAGCGATCGCTGCATTGCAAATTTTGCAGCAGCAAGGCTGGGAGATTCCCGATGCAGCGATTGTGAGTGGCATTGCTAAAACGCAGTGGCCTGGACGGCTGCATTGGCTAACTTGGCGCGGTCACCGTTTGCTGGTAGATGGGGCACATAATCCGGCAGGAGCCCAAGCTTTACGGCAGTATATCGATCGGCATGGCGACCAACCCGGAGAGGTGTATGGCGATCGCTCTGTTGTGTGGGTGGTGGGCATGATCGGCACTAAAGATCATGAAGAGGTGCTCGAAGCTTTGCTGCGTCCTAACGACCAGCTCCATTTAGTCCCGGTTCCAGACCATGAGCCTGTGGATCTTGAGCGGTTAGCGGATTTGGCCCAGCAGCGGATTTGTCCTCAGTTAGTCGCCTGCGAAACTTACGCCGATCTGGAGCTAGGGCTACAAGCTGCTACCCAAAATGCTAAAGGGGTAGGCAATCAACCTACCCCCGGTGCTTTAGTAGTGTTAGCTGGTTCGCTTTATTTGTTGGGTGACTTCTTCAAGCGATTCCAGGCTGATTTGGGTCCTAATTTGGGTGCTATCTAGGCTCCTCTCCGCTGATTCCAATTTGTTTCGGCATCCGCGATCGCCTGATCGACGGTTTTCTCACCCAACATCGCCGCCTGCAAATTGTCGTAAATGGTTTTTTGCAGTTGCTTCACATCCTTCATAGCTGGAACCAACACTTCTGCATCTTTTAGCTGGCCTGCACTGATAGAGCGAGCTTTATCTACCGGAGTGGCGTTGGTGGGCAGAGTTTTGAAGTAGCTATCCTCTAGGGCCTGTACGGTCGAGGGCAGCACATTGGCTTCCTTCGCAAAAACCAATTGATTGTCGTTGTTGGTGACATACAACGCAAACTTTACGGCTGCGTCAGGATGCTGAGTATCGCGAGGAACGACTAAATTCATCACAGCCACATTTTTCTTGCCACTGTCCCCGGTGATTTGCGGAGCAGAGGCAGAGGCTTGAGCCACAGCAGGAGCATTTTTAGCGATCGTATTCAGGAATTCAGGACCAGAAGCCAAGATGGCAGTTTCACCTTGCTGATATAAGTCGATCGCGTGGCGGTGTCCTTGGGTCAGCACTTCACGAGGCAAAGCACCGCTTTTGTACAGGTCCACCCAATATTGGAAAGCAGCCTTGCCTTGAGGCGTATTAAAGGCGGCTTTACCCTGCCCATCAACTAACTGAACCCCCATCTGCACAAACGACTCCATCACCTCGCCAGAGTCTTCTGGGACCACCGTGGCAAAAAAGGCGTACTTGCCTGTTTTGTCTTTGATTTGTTTAGCGACTGTAGCTAGTTCAGCGTAGGTGGTCGGTGGCTGGCTCACTCCTGCTTGCTTCAACAAATCAGTGTTGTAGATCGCAACTCGCGTCGTTAAATACCAAGGAATGCCAAAGCTTTGATTATTCAGCGTGCTGGCTTTCCAAATATTGGGGAGGTACTGCTGGCGCACTTCGGCGGGAATTTTTTCATCCAAGTTTAACCAGGCATTGCGAGCCGCAAGCTGAGAGGCAAAGCCCGGATTCAGGTTGACCACATCGGGGGCAGTTTTGGCAGAGACAGCGGTGAGAATCTTGCTCTCCATCGCCGTCCAAGGCACATCCACCCAGCGCACTTTGATATCAGGATTTTCCGTTTCAAATTTACCAATCAGTTGGTTGAAATAGTCGGTAAATTGAGGCTGCAACTGCATGGTCCAGAACTCAATTTCTTGCTTACCGCCCGCGGTTTGGTTGTTTCCAGAGTTGGAAGGACCCGTGCCACAACTCACCACCCAACTCAAAACCAAGCCCAGCAAGGCAAAAATGCCAAATTGTCTCCAGCGTCTCATTCTCATAATTTCATAACGGTCGAGTATTGCCCAATCTACTGCTTCAAAGTAGCCACTACTACACCACAACTTTGACGGCAGCCGCACAAGCTTTGGCTCGTTCTCTGGCTTCGTCGGTTGTGGTTCCTAAAGCTAAAGCAACGCCCATGCGTCGTTTCTGGTGACACGAAGGTTTACCAAAGATGCGAACTTTGCTCGTGGGGACTTGCAAGGCAAGATCAATGCCTTCATAGCGCGGGTTGTCTCCTGCCTCGGACGCTAAAATCACTGCCGAAGCTCCGGGTCGAATCAACTCAATCTCACCAATGGGTAGCCCAGCGATCGCCCGCACATGCAGCTCAAACTCCGACATATTTTGGCTAATCATCGTCACCATCCCTGTGTCGTGAGGGCGAGGGCTAACTTCACTGAAGTAAACCGTTTGCGCTCCTGCCGGATCACCTTGAATAAATAGCTCCACACCAAAAATGCCCCAACCGCCTAAAGCTTCGGTGATTTGACGACCGATGGCGTGACACTGCTCTAGCGTGTCTGGGGTCAGCGGGCAAGGTTGCCAAGATTCCCGGTAATCACCATCGACTTGAATGTGCCCAATCGGGGGACAAAAGTGAGTCCCATCCATAGCCCGCACCGTCAGCAAGGTGATTTCTGTATGAAACTCCACAAACCCTTCGACAATGATGCGGCGATTCTGGGCGCGTCCCCCCGACTGCGCGTATTGCCAAGCAGCATCAATTTCAGCCTCAGTTCGGACAATACTCTGCCCCTTTCCCGAAGAACTCATGACAGGCTTGACGACACAAGGCAGTGCCAGTTCCGCGATCGCTTGCCGATATTCTGCCTCGCTGTCGGCAAAACGGTAAGGCGAAGTCTTCAAGCCTAACTCTTCCGCTGCTAGCCGCCGAATGCCTTCGCGATTCATGGTTAAGTTGGTTGCCCGTGCGGTAGGAATCACCCGCCAGCCTTCTTGCTCTAGCTCTACTAGGGTAGCGGTGGCGATCGCTTCCACTTCCGGCACAATCCAATCCGGTTTTTCGCGCTCAATTAAGTGCCGTAGCTTGGGGCCATCTAACATATCCACTTCATAGGATCGATGCGCTACTTGCATCGCGGGAGCATGGGCATAGAAATCAACTGCAATGACTTCCAACCCCAGCCGCATCGCTTCGATCGCAACTTCCTTGCCCAACTCTCCAGAGCCTAGCAGCATGAGGCGTCGCCCACTAGAGGTTAAGGGAGTTCCCCAGACTTGGCTTTCCTGGCGTGATGGCACAGCATTCATAATTTAACCGTCTGTATTTTTCTCTTTTTTATATATACTTTCATGCATCCCGTTCTAACAGACGGGTGCTCAGGGGTCGCTCTACGCTTTTTCGCTGCTTACACAGCCCAAAAAGACATTGTCTAGCTTGGCGGGAACAATTAACCATAAGACAGCCATCACTTAGTGGTTTGCTAAAGAGGAAAATACCTATTCGATTGATGGGTTATCCTCAAATCGTGATGGGTTGATCAGCCGGATGAATCCTATTCCATCAGTACGAGTTAACTCAATTTTTGAAGAGGTGTACGCAATTTTCACAATTGTGTGTAATATCGCTGGTAAGTTGAGTTGGATTGAGATCAACGCAAGCGAACTGTCCCCTTGCTTGGTTCCCCAAAAAAACCAAACTTTTGGAAAGTTCAAAACGAGCTTATTGGGGATGAAAGCCAAAAACATTAGGAGAAAAAAACAGCCGTTTTCTTTTCTTTAGTGAATGGTGTTGCTGTAAATGATGTTTTCGTTTGAAGACGCAACCAGCAATCTAGGAGCAGTTCACTCTTTGTTGATGATATTTTTTAAGGTTTGTATCCTTCTAAGCAGCATGGTAATTCTGCAATAAATTGGTTACCATACATCGGCATCCATCTCACTACAGCCCTTGTCTCTGGCCTCACCCAACTAACTAAACTGATACGACTGAGTGGATAAATGCTGTGGTTAACACATTGAAAGGTCTATTTTCAAAGCGTACGAAAGGGGTTGGTATAGAGATCACCCCCGAACGAATTAACATTGCCCAAGTGCGGAAGCAGGGACAGGCATTCAAATTAGTCACGCTGTCATCTGTAGAGGTGCCAGAGGGTATATTTCAGGAGGGCCAAATTGCTGACCCGACTGCAATGGCTGGCTTGATTCAATCCGCCTTGGCTGAAAATAAAATTAAAGTAAAGCGTGCAGCAACAGCGATCCCGGCGCGAGAAGCAGTCACCCGATTGATCCCAGTTCCAGCGGAACTGGATGATCGCGAACTTCGGGAAATGGTCTTGAATCAAGAGGCTGGTCTTTACCTGACCTTCCCCAGAGAAGAGGCTGATGTTGATTACCAAAAGCTGGGCTTCTTTGTAGATGAGGATGGCATTGAAAAGGTTCAAGTTTTGCTCGTCGCCACGCGCAAGGAAGTGACAGATACTTACCTCAGCACTTTTGAGCAGGCGGGCTTGCAACTGGACGTTTTAGAAACCAGCAGCTTCGCCTTGATTCGGACGATTCGAGAGCAACTGCGGCAGTTTGCCCCCCAAGAAGCAGTGGCGATCGCCGACGTTCAGTTTGAAAGTACAGAAATTTCTATTGTGGTGGATGGCGTCCCCCAGTTTTCCCGCACCGTCCCGATTGGCACGTTCCAAATTCAGAGTGCATTGAGTCGAGCGATGAACCTGCCTCCTAGCCGCAATACTGATTTGTTGCAAGGCATGACGATCCCAATTACTCCCACCGATACTATTGGTGGCACAACTAAAATGGGGGGTACCAATCCAGGTACGGCTGCCATGCTGAGAGTTCTGGGAGAACTAGCAGATGAGCTGCGTCGTTCTATTGACTTCTATCTCAATCAAGGTGAGAACTTGGAAGTGGCGCAACTGCTCTTGGCAGGACCAGGAGGTGGGATTGGTCAGTTAGATGAATTTTTTACTCAACGACTCAGTTTGCCTGCAAGCCAGGTTGATCCAATTGCAGCGCTTTCACTAGAGGTTGATCAGGAAATTCCCTTAGTTCAGCGACCTGGATTAGGGGTGGTGCTAGGCCTAGGATTGCGGGAGATCTGAACTCATGTATAGTCTTGATGTTAATTTTCTCAATGACCGACCGGAGTATCGACCAGATGTAGGAGGTGGGCCATCTCGGCCTAAAGCGGCTCCTGGCAGCTTGGTGCCCTTGTTCCTAGGGGTGGCAACGGGTGTGTTTCTCCCTGCTGTCGTTCTCGTTTTGTGGTTAGTGCTGCAAAACAAAAATGCAGAGCTACAGACTCGAATTGATCAGCTCAATGTACAACTGGGTGAATTGCAAAGAGCGGATGAAAAGGTAGCTGCAATTAATGCTCAAGCGGGTCAAATTAAGGCTGAGACTGACGCCCTGGCTACAGTCTTCAATCAAATTAAGCCTTGGTCTGCCATGTTGCAGGATATTCGCGATCGCGTTCCAGCCGGTGTACAAGTCAGCAACATTCAGCAGACTGATGCCCCTGCTGCGACTCCTCAAAGTCCAAATCCAGCTCCCAAAGTTGAGATTTCAGGCGCAGCTCGCTCCTTTAATGATGTTAATGATTTCTTGCTAACCCTACAGAAATCCCCTTTTCTCAAGGCCAGCGAAACACAGCTAGTCGGTGCTGACTTAAGGGATAACCCAACTCAAATTGAGGTTCGGCAAGATCGCACACCTCAATCTTCTACACCAGACGTTCAAGTGAAGCTACCACAAGTAGTGGTTTATAAAATTCAAACTAGCTTAAGTGATGTCCCTGCTTCTGAATTGCTCCGAGAACTGGATCGCAAGGGTGCTGTGGGGTTAGTCACTCGGATCAGAACGCTTCAACAAAAAGGAGTCATTCAACCATGACTATCAGTGGAGATTTTGTCCCTTCCGACGGCAGAGACTTTGGCTCCGAGCCTGCCTATCCTACAATCTTCGGCATTGCCTTAACTCCCACCATTAGTGGCGTTTTAGTGGCGGTTTTAGGCATTGGGGCATCTGCATATCTGTTGCTCAATCAAGTTCAGCCAGCTTGGAATACCTACCAAACCCTTCAAGCTGAAGCTGAGCAAAAGGAAACCCAAATTCAACAACGGGGTAATATCCAGAAAAAAATTGATACCGCAAACAAAAATTTAGAGCAGGCGAAACAACGTAGGACAGAAGTTTATGCTTTGTTCGCTGATGAGAGAACGTTAGACACTCTACTGCTTGATCTCAATCGCCTAGTTAATGCCAGAAAAGCCAAGTTAAGTAGTTTCACGCCTGCTCCAGAACCTGCAACTGTAGTCAGTGATGGTTCCTTAGGGCCTGCGGTCAATGGCAAGCTTAAGCGCAAAGAGATCACGGTTAACTTGGAAGGCAACTACGAACAAACTCAGTCGATTATGCGAAGTGTGGAGCGCTTACAGCCGCTCTTGCTAGTTAAGAGCTTTAACTCTCAACTAGATCAGTCAACCCAAAAAATTACCGTTGATCGTCGGGGTCGTCTGCTTCCAGTTGGTCGGCCTGAGACTAACTTAAAAACATCCTTTAAGCTACAGGCATTATTGCCGTTGAGTTCAGAGGAAGCGGCAGCAGCGGCAAAACCGCCTGCTCAGTAACGTTGATGGCTTTTGAGTGTGGAGCCAAGACAAGGTTGAGATTTCCATTTTTTGAGAGGAGGGAACTGTGAAGCATCATCTCGGATTGAGCAGTCTATACATTGGTGGGGCCGTCATGGTGATGGCTGCTCAGCCTGTATGGGCTGCTCCAGCAACGCAAGTGACTGGTGTAAAGGTTAACCCCACGAGCGGTGGGGTAGAGGTTGTATTAGAGACTCGCAATGGCGCGCGTCCACAAGTTTTTACTGTCAGTCGAGGCAATAGTTGGGTTGCTGATGTGATTAACACCCAACTGCGCTTGCCTCAAAGTGAGAGTTTTCGTCAAGATAATCCTGCACCTGGGATTAGTTCTGTCGTAGTGCTACCCCTAGATACCAATAGTGTGCGAGTGATTGTGGCGGGTCAAGGAGCAGCTCCCGCAGGACAAGTAGCCCAGCGCGATCGCGGTGGCTTACTGTTTAGCCTTACCCGTCCAGCGGGTAGCGAAACAGCTCAAGCAACCCCAGCGCCTACAACTCAGCCCGGTAGTGCTACTCCAGCAGCTCCAGCTCCAGTTCCTACAGCCCCTGCTGAGGATGTGTTGGTTCCTAGCCCCAAAATTACAGTGGATGGGGTGCCAGTGTCGCCCCAAAGCCCAAATGTAGCTCCACCTTTCTTGCCTAGAGCAGTCGCTCCTCCGGTGGGTGACATTGTCGTTTCTAATGTAGATGCGGCAGCGACATCGATTGATTTAGGTAGTGCCGAGCGGGTTCCACGTCTGGTGCTAAGAGATGCACCAGTGCGAGAAGTGCTGTCTCTTTTAGCTCGTGCAGCAGGGCTCAATTTGGCTTTCAGTACAGAAGGTGGTGGCCAGCAGCAGGGGCAGCAAGCCCCAGCTCAACCAGGAGCAGCAGGAGCAGGTGGACCCACCATCTCTCTGGACATTGAAAACGAGCCTGTTCAGAATGTATTTAACTATGTGCTGCGCCTAAGCAATCTAGAAGCTAATCGAGTCGGGCAAACCGTTTTCGTGGCTCCCCGGTTGCCTAATACAGCGCGAGATGTGATCGTTCGCACCTTCCGGATGAACCAGGTAAGTGCGGAGCAAGCCTCTGGCTTCTTGGTCAGTATGGGCGCAGAAAGTGCGGTTACAGTCACCCAACCCGTAACAACTGTTAACGCAATTCCGGTTCAAGGAGCTGAGGGTGCGCCACCGATTACCCAAACCAGCACCACGAATCAGACGGTCGTAAACACGTTGCGGATTGATACCGAAGACTCAAGTCCTCTGCTCAGAGGTTTGCAGGTATTAGTAGATACCCGTCTTAACTCGGTGACTTTGGTGGGAGCAAAGAATCTGGTTGATGTGGCGTCTGCTCAGTTAGTGCAACTCGACCTACGTCGTCGCCAAGTAGCCGTGAACGTCAAAATCATTGATGTAAACTTGCTTAAAGAAGAAAGGTTTGGCTCTAGCTTCTCGTTTGGTATTGACCAGAGCCGAGCTATTAATGCGGGTGGAATTGGAGTCGTAAATTTTGGCAGTACCAGTCCGGTAACGGCAGGGAGCCTGACCACTGAAACTGTAGGCCGAGGACCTACCAGTTTTGGTGGACCCCTCGGATTTAACTTCGTTAGGCAGTTTTTGCTCCAGTTGCAAGCATCTGTTGCAAATGGTAATGCCAAGATTTTGACTGACCCCACTTTAGTAGTGCAGGAAGGTCAACAAGCAACTGTTAACTTGACTGAGCAGGTAATTGGAGATGTGGAAACTACAATTTCAACTAGCAATCCTCCAGTGGTTACCACAGAAATTACCAAAGAAGACACGGGCCTGATTCTTACTGTCAATGTTGAGCGAATTGATGATAATGGCTTTGTGAACTTGTCAATTGCTCCTCAGGTGATTGCATTAGCCAGACAAGAACCTGTTACGTTACCTGGCTCAGGTGAACAGTTAATTGCTTTGCTAACGGAGCGATCGCTGACGTCTGGAACCATTCGCATGCGGGATGGTCAGACTTTAGTTCTATCTGGCATTATTCAAGATCAGGACAGAGCCAACGCTCAAAAAATTCCTATCTTAGGCGATTTACCCATAATTGGTGCTTTGTTCAGAAGTACGACTAGAATTAATCAACGAGCTGAGGTGATTGTGCTGGTCACACCGCAGATCCTGGATGATTCCGATCGCTCTACTGTTGGTTACAACTATACGCCAAGTCCTGATGTCCGTCAGATTCTGGAACGAGGCACCACACGCAATCCTGAGAAGAAGTAGTGAATGCCTAAATAGCTTCTGTTGCAGGGTACCAGATTCTGTAACTGACTATTCTTAATACTCAATCCCCTATTCACCTCTGAGTAGGGGATTTTTTTGCGAAAAAAGTTTCCAATTTGAGTCTAATTACCTAAAAAATCCTGAGATCTATATATCTTAAAGGTTTCAACGATCCATATTAGGCGAGTACACCTTAGAATAAGGCATTGAAAATTCGAGTCTGCGGGACTTTCAGCCATTTTGGCTGAGTTCTTCTCGAAGGATCACTCTACAATCTCACCTGGAGATTAGGACAGTAATATCTATCTTCTTAAAAAAGGAGATTCAAACGCATGAATAAAGGTGAATTAGTTGACGCGATCGCCGATAAGGCGAGTGTGACCAAAAAGCAAGCAGATGCGGTCTTGACTGCGGCTTTGGAAACCATTGTTGAAGCGGTTTCTACAGGCGATAAAGTCACGCTAGTCGGCTTTGGCTCTTTTGAGTCACGGGAGCGCAAGGCTCGTGAGGGACGCAATCCCAAAACGGGTGACAAAATGGAAATCCCAGCGACCAAAGTTCCTGCTTTCTCGGCAGGTAAGTTATTTAAGGAGAAGGTCTCGCCTCCCGAAAAATAGCCACTTTTCACTAGTGAGGCCGCTCTTTGAGCCGTCCAATCCACGGGGGGAATTTAGCTTGGGCAGCAGCGCTGGCGGGCTGTCCCCCTGCTGCTATTCTTGATTTCTCTGCCAGCATTAATCCTTTAGGCCCCCCTGAGTCTGCGATCGCGGCAATTCAAGCTCACTTATCTGAGCTGACGGCTTATCCTGATCCAGACTACGCTCAACTCCGAGCCGTTCTGGGTCAGGCTCATAGCTTACCTGTAGACTGGCTCTTGCCAGGCAATGGTGCTGCTGAGTTGCTGACTTGGGCCTGTAGAGAATTAGCTGCGCTGCGGGTGACTGGCTTAATTACCCCCGCGTTTAGCGACTATGGGCGAGCTCTAAAAGCATTTAACAGTTCTGTGCTTGAGTGCCCGTTCGATAATTTTAGTTTGCCAGTTTTGGATGTTGGGTCAGTCATTGAACCCCTAACATCCAAAATGGCTTCCCAGACCAGGGGCTTGTTGATCAATAATCCTCACAATCCGACTGGACAGCTATTTTCCAGAGAAAGTATTCTGCCGTATTTAGAGCAATTTGCTTTGGTGGTGGTGGATGAGGCCTTTATGGACTTCTTGCCGCCAGAGCAGCAGCAAAGCTTGATTGAGGTGGTGCAGAAATATCCCAATCTAGTAATTTTGCGATCGCTCACCAAGTTCTACAGTTTGCCTGGTTTGCGCTTAGGCTATGCCATTGCTCACCCAGAGCGCTTAAAGCGTTGGCAGCAATGGCGAGATCCTTGGCCTGTGAATGTACTAGCGGCGGCAGCAGCGGCAGCGGTGGTTCAGGATACAACGTTTCAGGCGCAGACTTGGGCTTGGTTGCCAGTAGCGCGATCGCAGCTTTACCAGGGTTTGGCTCAATTACCAGGATTGCAACCCTACCAAGGGGCTGCGAACTTTTTGCTCGTAAAGTCGGAGCAGCCTACCGTAGAAGTGCAAAAGAATTTGTTGTTGTGTGAGCAGATTTTGATTCGGGATTGTGTCAGTTTTCCTGAGTTGGGCGATCGCTACTTTCGAGTTGCGGTTCGTACGGAGGCTGAAAATCAAAGGTTAATCACAGGGTTGGCTAAGATTCTTTAGAGAGTGCTTGTGTTAGGCAGTGTGTCTAACGCCTCATCCAAATCAATCTGGTGAACGACTAAAAGCATGTCTGTTGAATACGATTTGGTAGTGGTTGGCGGCACACCTGCGGGTGGCTATGTGGCAAGGATGGCTGCTGAGTTCAAAGCGCGAGTTGCTTGGGTCGTGCCGGAAGACTGGGGAAATCAGGGCTTAGCCTCTGAGTGGATTTCCCATGCTGCTCTAGCTCATTTAGGCAAGGTGACAGAGCAGGCCTACCAGAGCCAACAATTAGGGTGGTTAGGGCAGACAACTGAGGCAGGAGCTTCGCCTGGGTCCGTGCAGTGGTCTGGGGTTGAGCAATGGCTGCAACGGATTGTGAGTAACTGGGAAGAGCAAAACTCACCAACAGTTTTGTCTGCGTTGGGAGTTGAGGTGATTTTTAGCGCGGGGCAGTTTTGCCGTCGGCCTCGATTTGCCTTCACGGTCAGCGATCGCTTGATCCGATCTCGATCCTATCTATTGGCTTTAGAGAGCCACCCCTTCATTCCAGACATTCCGGGGCTGAGCAGTGTGGGATTTTTGACTACCACTGGCTTTCCTCAGGCGATCGCTAACCAAGCAATGCCTGAAACGGTGGTGATTTTGGGCGGTGATCCGACTGGAATTGAATTGGCTCAAACTCTAATACGCTTGAATATTCAGGTGACGTTGGTGCTGGGAAGCGATCGCATTTTGCCCCACGAAGATGCAGAAGTGGCATTTTTGTTGCAAGCGCAGTTGGAAGCAATAGGCGTTCGGATTTTGACGAATACGCCAGTGGCTCAGGTGAGGGAGATTGAGCAGAAAAAATGGGTGCAAGCAGGCAACCAGGCGATCGCGGCAGATGAGATTGTGGTGGCAATGGGACAGCAACCGCATGTGGAGTCGCTTAATTTAGAGGCGGCGGGAGTCGAATGGTCATCGCAGGGAGTTTGGTGCAACCAAAAACGGCAAACGACAAATCCACGAGTTTATGTCTGTGGCAACCCGATCGCAGGTTATCTGGCTCCTCACGTAGCTCAGTATGAGGCGGCGATCGCCCTGAAAAATGCCCTCTTTTTCCCGCGCTACAGGGCCAACTACCAAGGAATTCCCACGACGCTGGCTACTGATCCAGCCTTGGCCCGAGTGGGTTTGACAGAGCCAGAAGCTAGACAACGTTACGGCAAGGATGTCTTGGTTTTACGGCAAGACTTCAAAAGTTTGGCGCTGGCGCAGATTCGGGCTGAAACTACCGGATTGTGTAAGTTGGTGGTGCATCGCAATGGGTCGATTCTGGGAGCCCATATTTTGGGATCAGAGGCGAGTGAGCTGATTGCTGTGATTGCTCTAGCCATGCGCCAGAATCTAAAGATTGACGCGATCGCTGACCTAGCCATTCCCTCTCCCACGTTTGCTGAAATCCTGAGCCAAACGGCAACAGCATGGCAACTGCACCGCTTTAAGCACAACTCCATGTGGCAAAACTTTTTGGAAGCTTGGTTAAATTTCCGGCGATCGTGGTCTTCTTAGCGCCGAGTTAACCGATGGTTTAGACCCGCGCCAGCGTTACGGCCTCTGGTTGGTCTTGATACTTGCCCCGACGAGTTTCGTAGCTAACCGCGCAAGGCTCACCTTCTAAAAATAGGAGTTGCACCACACCTTCATTGGCGTAAATACGGCAGTCAGCACTGGAAGAGTTAGAAAACTCTAGAGTCAGGTGCCCACGCCAGCCAGCCTCCGCAGGGGTCAGGTTAGCGATGATGCCTGCTCTGGCATAGGTTGACTTGCCGATACAGATCACCGTGGCATTGGTAGGAACTTCCAGCCGTTCTAGCGCTACCCCCAAGGCATAGGAGTGAGCGGGCAACACAAAATAGCTGCCATTATTGTCTGTATGGAGCTTAGTTGGCTCTAAATTTTCTGGGTTGAAATTCTTTGGATCAATCACCGTGCCCGGAATGTGGCGGAAGATGCGAAACTCAGCAGGTGATAAGCGAATGTCGTAGCCATAGCTTGAGAGGCCATAGCTAATCACAGGGCGAATTGCTAAGTTGACATCTCCAGAGACTTCCCGAATCAACTGCGGCTCAAAAGGCGTAATCATGCCCTTTGCAGCCATTTCTGTAATCCATGTGTCGTTCTTAATCATCCCGCTTCCCCCAAATCCGAATCCCATGTTTCCCAAAGCAGAGTTAAATTACACCCATCGCAGTCACTAGGGCAATATTCTGTGCTAATTTGTGACTTCCCACTGACTTCTAACTAAATAGTTGTAAGCCTAAGGTTGGTGGCTGCGGCGGAGTTCTGTGATTTGATCAGCTACATCTAAGATGGCTGGAGGCATTTCTGGCCCCGTCAAAATCACATCTACATGACTAGGCCGCTTCTGTAAGAAAGCCAACACTTCTGTTTCGGCGATTAAGCCAAAGTTGATCGCCAAACTTAATTCATCCAAGACAACCAAATCGTAGTTGCCTTGCATCACCACTGATTGGGTATGATGCCACAAATCTAGAAGCGATCGCATTTCAGTTTCGTCTAGATGAGGCGTATCGATGCAGCGGGGTAAATCGCAGCGAATCCAGTCAAGGTTTTGCCCTAGCCGTACCGGATGCTCATGCCCTTGGCCAATACCACCTTTGAGAAACTGCACCACTAAAACTGATGTGCCTTGCCCGGCGATGCGGAGCGCTTGTGCCATGACACTCGTGAAAAAGCTGCGATGCGAACAAGTAAAAACCTGTACCAATCCTTCGATCGCGTGGGGGAAGCGGCGACTGACTTCTGCAACAGTTCGACGTTCTCCAAGACCTTGCGTTTTAAGGGAATTCAGGGCTGGGGTTTCAATTTGGGAAACCATAAGGCAGGTCACGATCCAGTCAGGACTTTAAAGCGAGCAGTTCAGGCAGTAGATGCAGCGTAGAAAGCGAAATATAGCGTAGATTGCTCCGAACTCCCCTCATCAAACACTAGATGTGTGAGTCCGTCAATAGTCGTTTGTGGGTGCATTTCTATTAAGCCAAGTCTAAGCCTAGAAAACATCTAGAGCAGGACAGAGCTAGAGAAGCTTAATGAAGCTCCATGAATCTTGGGGATTGCTGCCGAAATTTATCGTTTCTCACGAACTTCAGCTAATAATGAGAAAAACTGGCAGCAGGTAGGAGCATAGGGCCGTGAGATTGGTGATTCTGGGTGGGCCAGGCGCAGGCAAAGGAACTCAAGCTCAGCACCTCTGCCGTCATTTTGAGATTCCCTTAATTTCCACAGGAGAGATGTTGCGACAGGCGATCGCCGCTCAAACTCCCCTCGGTCAGCAAGTCCAAGCTTTTGTTGAAAAAGGCGAACTGGTTCCCGACGAAACCATGATTCAACTGATGCGACAGCGACTGCTGCAAGCCGATACCAGCCGAGGTTGGCTCTTAGAAGGGCATCCCCGCACCGCTTTTCAAGCCGAGGAATTAGATTTTCTTTTGGAAGACTTAAATCAGCACCTGAACCAAGCAATCTGGCTAGACGCGCCGGATGATGTGTTGATGAGCCGTTCGATCGCTCGACAACGCAGCGACGATACGCCAGATGTGATCCAGCACCGGATTGAGTCATTCCGAGACTACACAATGCCGATGTTGGACTATTACGAACACCGCGATCGCTTACTCAAAATCAACAGCAACCAATCTATCGAACAAGTGCATCAGGAAATTTTGCAGCACCTACAATGATCGGCAGGATGCTGCAAACCACAACTGCTGTATCCTAACTGAGGCGTTTGAGGCAAAGGCGTGAATTCAGAAGGGCTTCTTACAAAAATGGCATTCCAGCGTACCGACGGTCGCCAACCTGACCAACTGCGTCCCATCAGCTTTGAGCGTCACTTCACCCGATTTGCCGCAGGTTCCGTGTTGACCCGTTGTGGCGATACCCAAGTTCTTTGTACCGTCACCATTCAACCCAAGGTACCCAGGTTTTTGGAAGGCAAAGGTCAAGGTTGGCTGACCGCAGAATACCGCATGCTCCCCGGTGCTACCCCTCAACGTCACGAACGAGAATTTCTTAAGCTGTCTGGGCGCACCCAAGAGATCCAACGTTTAATTGGACGCAGCTTGCGGGCTGCCCTCGATATGGAAGCTCTAGGCGAACGCACAATCACAATTGATGCAGATGTCTTGCAAGCCGACGCTGGCACCCGTACCACTGCCATCACCGGAGGCTTTGTCGCCCTCCAAGACGCGATCGCCCAACTGATCCAAAAAGGCGACCTAGAGCGATCGCCCATCCGCCACCAAATCGCCGCAGTCTCAGTCGGCTGGCTAGAAGACCAACCCATCCTCGACCTTAACTATGTAGAAGACGTAGCTGCCAAAGTAGACCTCAACGTCGTCCTCAACGACCAACTAGGCGTGATTGAAGTCCAAGGCACCGCTGAAGAAGGAGCTTTCAGCCGCACCCACCTCAACCAAATGCTAGACCTAGCCGAAAAAGGTATCCAAGAGTTATTTGAAGCCCAACGTCAGGCGTTAGTGGATTGATCTGCTCCCCTAGCCCCAATTCTGGGGGGAATTAGAAACTAAGTGTCTATAACTTGCCACTGATAAGACTTGCCACTGATAACTAAAGCCTCTCTGGAGGAGGTCTGGAGGACGCAGCCGTCCTTCAGCGGGGGTTTGGGGGTGAGTGCCCCCAAGGCTCGGATTTCACAATGCCAAATCTAGAAACGCCGCCTGCTAGTCGTTTTAAGCCAAATCACAAACAGTTAAAAATCATTGCGGTTCCCCCAGCCATTAAGCCACATACTAAATTGCTATATCCCAGGATAGACAAGGGTTTGACGCGATCGCCCCCTCTCCCTAAGCCCAATGTGCCTACACTCACCTCCCCAACATCTTTGAGACAATCAAAAGCGACTCACACTATAAACCCATCACACCCCACGATTGCGATCGCTGAGCCGTTACTTCCTTAGTGCCAGAAGGTGTAAGAACTTTTTGCCAAAGGTTTTGACTTCTGCAATTTCCCTCAGCGGAGTGGTCGATGACAACCGAGATTAAGGGACACCGGATATGAAATTGGCTTACTGGATGTATGCAGGCCCTGCCCACATTGGCACCCTCCGCATTGCCAGCTCTTTCAAAAATGTGCATGGCATCATGCATGCTCCCCTAGGAGATGACTACTTCAACGTCATGCGATCGATGCTAGAGCGGGAGCGAGACTTTACCCCAGTAACCGCCAGCATCGTAGACCGCAACGTCTTGGCCCGTGGCTCCCAAGAGAAAGTAGTAGACAACATCACTCGCAAAGACGCCGAAGAGCATCCTGACCTGATCGTGCTCACTCCTACCTGCACCTCCAGCATTCTGCAAGAAGATCTGCAAAACTTCGTCGATCGCGCCCAAGAAGCTTCCGTCGCTGATGTCTTGCTCGCTGACGTGAACCATTACCGCTTCAACGAAATGCAGGCTGCCGATCGCACTCTAGAGCAAATCGTGCAGTACTACATCGCGAAGGCCCGCAAAAAAGGCGACCTCCCGGAAGGCAAAACCGCCAAGCCCTCGGTTAACATCATTGGCATCTCTACCCTGGCGTTCCACAGCCACCACGACTGCACCGAGCTGAAGCGGTTGATGGCTGACTTGGGCATTGAGATCAACGAGATCATTCCAGAAGGAGCATCTGTTCTCAATCTCAAGAACCTGCCTAAAGCTTGGTTTAACTTGGTGCCTTATCGCGAACTCGGCTTGATGACAGCTCGCTACCTCGAAAAAGAGTTTGGCACTCCTTATGTAGACATCACGCCGATGGGTGTAGTAGAGACGGCTCGTTGTATTCGCAAGATTCAACAAGTCATCAACGCCCAAGGTGCAAACGTTGACTACGAAAACTTTATCAACGAGCAAACCCTGCATGTCTCGCAAGCGGCCTGGTTCTCTCGCTCCATCGACTGCCAAAACCTCACAGGTAAAAAGGCCGTAGTCTTTGGCGACAACACCCACGCCGCCGCCATGACTAAGATTTTGGCTCGCGAAATGGGGATTCAGGTAGTCTTAGCGGGCACCTATTGCAAGTACGATGCTGATTGGTTCCGTGAGCAGGTTAGCGAGTACTGCGACGAAATTTTGATCAGCGATGACAATGGCGCAATTGGAGATGCGATCGCCCGCCTAGAACCTTCTGCGATCTTCGGCACCCAAATGGAACGCCACGTCGGCAAACGCTTGGATATTCCCTGTGGTGTCATCGCTGCCCCCATCCACATCCAAAACTTCCCCATCGGTTACAAGCCCTTCCTTGGCTACGAAGGCACCAACCAAGTCGTCGATTTGGTCTACAACTCGTTCACCCTCGGCATGGAAGACCACTTGCTAGAAATCTTCGGCGGTCACGATACCAAGGAAGTCATCACCAAGGGCATCTCTGCCGACTCAGACCTCGGTTGGAGCCGCGATGGCCTAGCTGAACTGAACAAAATCCCCGGTTTTGTTCGTGGCAAGGTGAAGCGCAACACCGAGAAATTTGCTCGTGAACGTGGCATTGGTGAAATAACAGCTGAAGTGCTCTACGCAGCTAAAGAAGCCGTAGGTGCATAAGAGATAAGCGCTTTTTGAATCAATAACTTATAGTAGGGTAATCAACAATTGCCCTACTTTTTTATTATCGTCATTTAGTTAAAAGCATTTGATATGGAAAGAGAAACTGAACCACGTAATTGGCTATCAGTTGAATTAGTTATTTTTATACTTATCGTCTTAAGCTTCTTTGCTGTTTTTACTATTTTCATATTTGTAGGGATTCCCAATACTTCCTTAGAGAGCTTTGCTGAATTGTTAGAATCAAGCTCCATCAAGGATTTTATTAATATGAAGGATCAAGCTATTAAAATTCGACTTGAACTTGTTAAGACAACTGCAACTATTTTGGGAGGGCTGGCAATTTTAGCCAATTTATATTACACAGCTAAGCGAGCAGAAGCTATGGATAGAAGTGCAACAGCAGCACTGTCAAACATTGAAATTAGTAGACGAAATGCATTTCTAACAGAACAAGGCCAAATAACAGAGAGATTCACTAAGGCAATTGAGCAGCTTGGCTCTAATAATACTTCAATACGTTTGGGGGGAATTTATGCTCTTGCTCAGATTTCAAAGGAATTACCAGATAAGTATCACTGGACAATCATTGAAATTCTTGCTGCTTTTGTTCGAGATAACTCAACATTATTTTATAGTTCAGCTGAGCTATTATCAAAATTCAAGATTGAAGATCCTACTACAAGACTAGAACGAAGAGAAAACATTTCTATAGATATACAGGCTGCTTTAACTGTTATTGGTAGAAGAGATTACAAGCAAGACCCTATAGATCCAACAAAAATTGATTTAAGTAAAGCTCACCTGAAAGGGGCAGATTTAAGCAGTTGCTATCTTGAGAACGTATCTTTTGCAGGATCGAACTTAGAGGGAGTAAGTCTTTGTAAAACCAATTTAGAAGAAGCAGATTTCAGAGGTGTTAAATCTGTTTTAGAAAGAGAGTTTTTAGAAGAAAAAGTTGTTAAAGAATTTTATTCTAAAGTTGAAGATATCAAAAAAGACATAGATTTATATTTAGAGCTCGAATATATATGGGATAGCTTGAATAGCTTTCAAGAACGGAGAGGAATAGACTTTGAAGGCGCTATTTTGAAGCATGCAAACTTCTATGGCTCTCAACTTCAGTTGGCTAAGTTTAGTCAAGCAGATCTATCCTTTGCAATATTCGATAAATCTATGTTGGAAATCATTGATTTCTCAGGGCATAGTCTTCAAAATGCCTCTTTTAGAGAAGCTGTAATTAAGGGAGTACTTTTTGGGGTAATTGACATGAAGAAAACAAGTTTCAGGAAATCTGATATGCATAGAGTTGAGTTTTCTGGTTGTAATTTAGAAAAATCAAGGTTTGAAGATGCTAAGTTAAAAAGCATTCTTTTTCACGAAGGAAGTTTACTTAAACAGGACTTACGCAGAGACAGACATAAACTAGAGGCATGAGCTTCACCAAACTGGATTACTGCCAGTACTTACTAAGCAGTCCGATTAACTACACGATGACGAACTTGGCTGAC
>NZ_JACJPA010000022.1:0-26411 GCF_014695845.1 Trichocoleus sp. FACHB-591 | reverse complement strand
CAAGTGGTCTACTTGCCACCCTATTCACCAGACCTGAATCGTATCGAAAAGTGTTGGGCATGGTTAAAGGGCCGCATTCGCAAACAACGACGCAGCGCTACTAGTTTGCGTGAAGCGATGGAGACAGTCCTCAAGGAAGCCGCGTCCTAACTCTTGTGGCGACAGCTATATCATCTGTTCCACGCTACCCATGCGGATTTATTGCGGCGGATCGGAGCGTTCCAGGAAGCAGCCCAGAGCTACAGACGAGCACTGGAACTGGTTACAAATGACAGTGAGCGCCGCTTCCTGGAGCGTCGATTGCACGAAGTTCAGCTCTAACGTCTTCACGTTCAATTTAACTCATGGAAAGTTCAGATATGGATAACAATCCCAGCATCCTCTCACACGTCTCCATCGGCACTAATGACTTTGAACGAGCAGTCGCCTTCTATGACGCTGTGTTGCCGGCGTTGGGCTGCAAGCGGTTGATGGAGCATCCGGGGGCGATTGCCTATGGCAAACAGTACCCCGAATTTTGGGTGGGAACTCCATTTGATGGACAGCCTGCAACGGTTGGTAATGGCACCCACATCGGTTTTATCGCTCCTACAAAAGAAGCTGTTCACGCCTTCTATGAGGCAGCATTAGTAGCAGGTGGCAAAGACGATGGTGCCCCCGGTGGCAGACCCGAATATAGTGAGCCGTATTACGGCTGCTTTGTGCGTGATCCGGATGGACATAAGATAGAAGCCGCCTTCTGGGATGAGCAGCTTGAGCCCGAGGTCGCCTGATTGACCATGTCCATTTTCGGATTGCTGATATTGGTGCCAGCAAACAGTTTTACCATGAGTTGTGATGCATCAGCCGCTCCCTCAGAATCAAGGCCAGGGCAAGAGCTAGATATTAATCTGAATAAATCCGATTAATATCTAGCTCTTGAGGAAAGCCATTACTAGGGAGATACTGGCCCGAACCTGCATGCCACTGACATCTGGATTGGCGATACTACTAACCGTTTTTGCAACACAATCCCCGTTTTTGTGTCTGCGTATTTCTCTACTCGAGTAATGCCAGGTTTCGGACTGCGCCTTGATCCGCACTAGTTGCCAGCAGGGCATACGCCTTGAGTGCTGCTGTCACCCGCCGCTGCCGAGGTTGTGCAGGCTTCCAGGCATCTTTCCCCTTTGCCTCCATAGCAGCCCGACGCTCGGCTAGTTCCTCTGCCGATAAATCGACCTGGATGCTGCGATTGGGGATGTCAATCAAAATGCGATCGCCCTCTTGCACCAAAGCAATGTTGCCGCCTGCTGCCGCCTCTGGGGAGACATGACCAATCGAGAGGCCTGAAGTCCCACCGGAGAAGCGACCGTCGGTCAATAGGGCACACATCTTACCTAGCCCCTTCGATTTCAGGTAGCTCGTGGGATAGAGCATTTCCTGCATCCCAGGACCTCCGCGCGGACCTTCATAGCGAATGATCACTACATCCCCTGCTTCCACTTCATCGCTGAGAATTCCCTTGACAGCAGCATCCTGACTTTCATAAATGCGTGCCCTGCCTTCGAACACCAGAATGCTTTCGTCCACCCCTGCTGTCTTCACAATACAACCGCGCTCGGCCAGGTTACCGTAGAGCACCCCTAAGCCACCCTCGCTGCTGTAGGCATGTTCGTTGCTGCGGATACAGCCGTTCTCCCGATCCAGGTCAAGGGAAGGCCAACGCGTCGATTGACTGAACGCTTGCTGAGTCGGAATTCCCGCCGGACCCGCCTTGAAGAAGGTATGAATCGCTTCGTCATCGTTGCGCATCACATCCCAGCGATCGAGGGCTTCCTTAAGCGTTGGACTGTGAACCGTTGGTACGTCCGTGTGCAGGAGGCCAGCCCGATCCAGTTCGCCAAGAATCCCAGGGATACCACCTGCCCGATGCACATCCTCCACATGATACTGGGGAGTATTCGGGGCGACTTTGCAAAGTTGGGGCACTTGGCGCGAGAGGCGATCGATGTCGGTCATGGTGAAGTTGACACCCGCTTCCTGGGCAGCCGCCAGCAGGTGCAGAATGGTGTTGGTCGAACCACCCATGGCGATATCTAGCATCATGGCATTCTCAAACGCTTGGAAGCTGGCGATCGCTCGTGGTAGGACCGATTCATCGTTTTGCTCGTAGTAGCGGCGAGTGATGCTCACAATTGTTCTCGCAGCGTTAAGGAACAGATCCTTGCGGTCGAAATGGGTCGCCAGCACGGTGCCGTTTCCGGGTAAGGAAAGACCGATCGCCTCGGTGAGGCAATTCATAGAATTAGCGGTGAACATGCCAGAGCAGGAGCCACAGGTCGGGCAGGCAGAACGCTCATACTCCTCGACCACCTCATCGCTGAGCTTGTCGTTGGCGGCAGCCACCATCGCGTCTACCAGGTCCAGCTTGTGCTCTGCAAGTTTCGTCTTACCCGCCTCCATCGGTCCGCCGGAGACGAATACAGCAGGAATATTAAGACGCAGGGCAGCCATCAACATGCCGGGAGTGATCTTGTCGCAGTTGGAAATGCAAACCAGCGCATCCGCACAATGGGCATTCACCAT
Source organism: Trichocoleus sp. FACHB-591 (assembly GCF_014695845.1). Classification (NCBI taxonomy): domain Bacteria; kingdom Bacillati; phylum Cyanobacteriota; class Cyanophyceae; order Leptolyngbyales; family Trichocoleusaceae; genus Trichocoleus; species Trichocoleus sp. FACHB-591. Next base: position 23,846 of record NZ_JACJPA010000022.1, on the reverse strand, counting down.
GTACTCGACCGAATCCGCGATGATCTCGCGTGAGGGCAAGCTGTAGAGCATGCCGTCATGCCCCATGGCGATGCCATCGTCTACGGCAATCGTGTTGAATTCTTTGGCAACTCCACCAGCGGCTTCAATCTCACGGCACACCAACTGACCGAGATCCTTCAGGTGCACATGTCCTGGGACGAATTGGGTAAAGGAGTTGGCAACTGCAATAATAGGCTTCTCGAAATCCTCGCTCTGCATTCCAGTGGCGCGCCAAAGCGCACGGGCACCGGCCATATTGCGTCCCTGAGTGGAGGTTCTAGATCGATACGTCGGCATGGCGCAATCTATTCGTCTAAGGAGTTGGAATAATCTCAATTCTATTAGAAATTAGCATTGAAAGTTGATAGAACTACTGCATTGCCCACAATAGTAGGGGCAAAGCCCGGTTTTAACATTTAAGCTTGGAAGCAGCCAGCTTTCTGGCTGCCATTACTCGCAAATTAGTGCCTGCCTCAAGTGCTCAAAAGGTAATGAAACTATTTCAGGAATTTGTGAGGTAACCTACAGTTGATCGGTGGCAGTTGAGATCATTTCAATTCATTTGGGAGTTTCGATAAACGGAGTTAGCGTAGATTGCAAGCTGGGCACGATTTCGCAAGTTTAAGCGATCAAATAAGTGAGTGACATGGGTTTTCACAGTGCCTTCAGCAATAAAGAGTTGTTCAGCAATTTCTCGATTCGTCGAGCCATCTCCAATCAATCGCAGTACATCTTGTTCTCTTGGGGTCAGTGATTCTAAATCGGGGGAGCTTGGTTCTGACACCTCGGCTTCGGATCGGATTGCCATCACCTTTTCTATTAACCCTGGTGCCATCTGAGTGTAGCCCCGGTGAGCAAGCCGAATTGCCTGTACTAACTCATCGGATGGCATATCTTTGAGTAAGTAACCTTTAGCACCCGCTCGAATGGAGTCAGAGATATACTCGTCATCATCAAATGTACTCAGCACCAGAACTTTTACCTCTGGAAACTGTTGACAGATGGTTCGTGTTGCAGCCCGCCCATCCATTACAGGCATTCGCACATCCATCAAAACCAGGTCAGGCTGCAAAGCGGCAACCTGCTGAACCGCGATTTCGCCATTGCTAGCAGTCGCAACCACGCACAAGTCAGATTCCAGCTCCAGCAGAGTCTTTAAGCCCTGGATGATCAGGGGCTGATCGTCCACTAGTAGTAGACGAATTGGGGAAGTAGGGGTTGCTGCGCCTGATTCAATCTGTGTTCCGCTCACTGTGCCCTCCCAGCGTTTCAGTGCCCGTCACAATAGCCAATTCAAACTCTTTAGTCCTTACTCAGAAAATCTCTTCGGGTCTAGTTTGTCGCTATCTGCGATCGCGAGCTTAACCCCTTAGGGTGAAATTTCTATTCTCTCACCGGGATGCCTCTCGTGCTGTTCAAGATGATTTTGCAAAGGAAGTTTGACGATAATGCGACATCCGTTTTCCGGTTTTGTTTCCAGTTGCAGAGTCCCGTTAATGGCTGCGACTCGTTCTTGCATTCCCTGCAATCCAAATCCGTTGCTTCGTTGGTTTGGATCAAATCCCTGGCCATTATCTTCAATCACTAAATTCACATCGGTCGCAGTGGTACTCAGTTGAATGTTGACTTGGGTCGCTTGGGCATGTTTTCTAATGTTGGTTAACGCTTCCTGCACAATCCGATGGAGCGTCTTGCCCATTCTGGGACAGATGACGGTTTGCCCCTTGATTGAGGTTGAGATCGCAACACCCGTACCCTGTTGAAAATCTTTTGCTAAGTGAGCGATCGCTTCCTCCAAGGGTGGTGCTTCTGCATCCTCGCGTAATGCTCTAACCGATCGCCTGACCTCCTGCATTGCTGTGGCTGCCAACTGCTGTGCCTGTTGCAAAAATGTATGGGCCTGATCTGGATCGCGTTGCCAGAGTTTGGCAGCAGTTTGTAATTGAATGTTTTGTGCCGTCAGTGTATGTCCCAGAGAGTCATGAATTTCGCGGGCAATATGGTTCCGTTCCTGTAACGCTGCCAACTCTTCAATCTGCAACGCATATTGTCTCAACTGTTCATGCGCTGCTGCCAACGCTTCCTTGGCCTGTCGCTCTGAAAGTAAAGTGCTGACTAATTTCAATACAAAGAACAAACCCAACCCAAACATCAATGTTTCTGCAATCAGATGCATCCAGAACAGATGGCGATCGCTGGGCTCCACCAGTAAGGTAATGTTTTGGACATAGCGCACCTGATGCACCAGAAACAGCAAAAAACTTAATCCCGCCACTATCCATCGCATGAGTGGCTTAAATAGAAAACAACTTTGAATTAGAACGATTAGATACAGCGTTGGTAATACATGCAGGTAACCCAACGTTGCCCCGTAGAAAATCAAGCCAATTTCGATACCCACATAAAGCAATTTGTAAGACAGTTTACCACCGGGCAAAATTGCTGCCATCACGCTTAGGACCGCAAGAACAAGAACGTGTTGAACAGGTACTTGATTCTCCCCAAAAGACTCCATGATGGCGAAAGAGAAGCAGGTAGCAATCATCACCCATTCCGCATAAAGCAGAAACCGAAAAGGATTTAGTTGGGGTTTGAGCGAGCGTTGGAGAGCAATCATGGTAGGGCTTCAGCGAAATTATCTCCTATTAATACTCCAGTTCCTGCCATACACCATCTCACTTTCGTTATGAGTCACTCATCTGAGGTAGGTCGAAAGTTATAGGAATATCTACTTACACCTAAACGAAAGTCTGAGCAAGCATCCTCAATTCGTTGAGGCGCGATTCAAGACGTTCTCCAGAAGAAAATAACGAATCAATTTTTTAGGGTAGAGACATAGCAGTTCTCAACCGGGTTGTTGCTTGTTAAGGATGAAACTTTGCTAAGTGTAGGTTCCACGCCTCAAAAGTAACAAGTTTTAACACAATCACAGAGACAACTCAGCCACAAAGATACTTTCTAAGGAAGCTGACGATTTGACTTGTTGTTTGCAGGACATCAACTTATGAAACTTCGCTATCGCGGTGTTGGCTACGAAATCGCTCAGGCTGTTCCATCTCAACCGATGAGCGTTACTCCAGTCACACTCATCTATCGAGGTAATCCATATCAGAGTAATCAGTACCAACTCATGCCTCATGGGATTGGCAGCCAGCACTCTATGACTAACCAATTGCCTCAAATTACTTCCCTTCCTAGAACTATAGCAAGGCCGCAACTGATTTACCGCGGTGCTGCTTATACCCCTTAATGTTGGAACAAAACATAGCTCAGTCTGTTGCAGTTCAGGAGATAAAATTATGCATCTTATTTGTCGTGGACACATCTACCCTTACACCCCGACTGCGCCCCAGCCCTATGTTAAGCCTCATGCTTTAAATTGGCGTTTCCAATCACCTGAAGAAACTTACGAAACTGTCTTTGTTCCTCAACCCTATGTCAAACCTCGTGCCTTGAACTGGCGCTATCAGTTGGCCGCAGGGTTGTAATGCTCAATTAATTTCATGGAAAAAGAATCAGCGATCGTTGAAAAGAATCTGTCTTAGCTATTGATAGCTCTCATACCCTCATGAAACTCAACAATAATCAAACTTGGGAACAAGTTGCAAAGGCAGAGTCATTGCCAACCCTGTTGCTAGAGGCGATCGACTATCTCCCATTGTTATATCAAGAACAGTTGCTGCCAGAGTCGCAGTTGCAGGAGCGACTTGCAGAAATTTATCGTGAGTATCGGCGATCGCACACTTACTGGCAGACCGAGGAGGAGCTGGTTTACGGGGCAAAAGTGGCTTGGCGCAATAGCACAGGTTGTATTGGACGGATCTTTTGGGAAACGTTCAACGTGCGAGATCTGCGCCATCTCGCCACCACAGAGGAAATCTTTGAGGCGATCGTCGATCATCTTTATCAGGCAACCAATGGCGGCAACATTCGTTCCACCATTAGCATTTTTGCACCCGTTGCACCGGGACAACCTGGGATTCGTATTTGGAATTCACAACTAATTCGCTATGCGGGATATCGTCAACCAGATGGCTCAATCATTGGTGATCCTGAGCAAGCGGAATTCACCGAGCTGTGTCACCGCTTTGGTTGGAAAGGGCAAGGAACTCCATTTGATGTCTTACCATTGGTCATTCAGATGCCAGGACAAAGGCCTCAGTGGTTTGAACTTCCAAAAGCAGCGGTGATGGAAGTCCCAATTGTGCATCCTGACTATGAGTGGTTTGCCGAACTCGGACTCAAATGGCATGCGCTTCCCGCCCTTGCAAACTGGCGATTAGAGATTGGCGGTATCTCCTATTCCTGCGCCCCCTTTAACGGTTGGTATATGAGCACTGAAATTGGTGCCCGAAATTTTGGAGATGAGCAGCGATACAACCTATTACCTGCGATCGCTCAACGAATGGGGCTAAATACGGGCTCAAAACTATCGCTGTGGAAAGATCAGGCGCTTGTTGAACTGAATCGAGCGGTTTTGCATTCATTTACCGTCTGTGGGGTCAAGATCGTCGATCATCATACCGCGTCTGCCCAGTTTATGCAGCACTGGCAGCGAGAAGCCGAGGCTGGACGCATCGTGCCTGCGGATTGGGGAAGAATCGTGCCGCCAATGTCTGCTTCTACAATGCAGGTGTTTCACCAAGAGATGCAAGATGTTTGCCTCAAACCCAATTTTTTTCAACAGCCTGCACCTTGGAAGCGAGGAAGCAGCGATCAACCCTCCTCCATTCCGTCTGCTCTTAGTGACTCACAGCCCAAGCAATGCCCTTTTCATTAGCTGCTCTTCAGCGGCGATCGCTCTATAGAACCCATTTGACATCTTTAGGAGCATGAATTAAGGTACTATGGCCCTACGGATGCACCTTGGGAAATTGCTTGAAAGCAGCATCCACACAATTACGAAAGTTGTCAAACTCATCCCATCGCTGTCGCATCCAATTCTTCAGCACAAACCACCAGTGCTCAATCGAGTTCAAATCTGGAGAATAAGGAGGCAGATACCAAATCTCGCAGCCTGCTGCTGTCACAACTTCCTCAATGCTCTGGGAATGATGAAAACTGGCATTGTCCATCACAACCACATCCCCTAGTTGCAGTTGCGGCACTAAGCACTGCGTCAACCACATCTCAAACAAGCCTCGATTACAAGCACCCGCAAACGTCATAGGTGCAAACAGACGCCCCGCTTTCAAAGCGGCAACCCAGCTGACTCACTCGGTCCGCTTACCCGACTTGAGCGCATAGAAGCGTTGACCAATCTCACAGTAGCCATAGGGATAATCCTCTCGATTGTCGATGCCTGCTTCATCGACATAGACAATCTGATGAGGCTCCTTGCGCTTCAATCGCTCCTCAAACCCTTGACGCTTGAGTTCGTCGCGTTCTCGGCAGCCGTAAGTTTTTTTTTACGACTTAACTCCAGCTTCCTCAGCGCATCACTGATATTCTGCTGCGTCACGTTATCTCCCCACAACTGGGCCATCTTCCATTGCGTTTTACCCCCGTGCTGTTGGACGAAAGCCTCAAAGCGCTGCCAGTCGGTAATCTTATGCGGCAACCCTGCTGGAAATGGGTAATCGCTTGATAATCCCCTGTTTCTTCTTGTCGTTTGAGCCACAGGTCTAGGGTATTGCGACTGAGGTTGAACATCTGACAGACATCGCTTTTGCTTTCTCCACTCTGAAAAGCTTCAATCGCATTTTGTCGCAGGTCATAGCTGTAAGAGCAGGCATGGTTGTTCCCAACGCTTCTCTCCCTCTAGAATAGCGTCCTAATGTAGCTACATAGGGCTATCAACCTGGCTGGGAGGGGAAGTGATGTCGGTGAGGTAGAGATTGAACGCCCCAAAAAAACAGCAGCACTACTACAGCGGTAAGCAGCGCTGCCACACGCTAAAAGCGCAGTTGGTCGTGGAGTGGGAAAGCGAACAAATCATTTGTACCGCTGTCGATACGGGCAGGACGCATGATTTTAAAGCGCTCAAGCGCAGTCGCTTGCCTTTTGTCTCGTCCCAGTTGTGTTTAGCTGACCGAGGATACCAAGGATTTGCCAAACGTCATCGTGGGGCTTGCACTCCCACCGAGAAAGGACACCAGCAGCCTTTAGCTAAAGAGGAAAAGCAGCATAATCAAGTTTTAGCTTGACTGCGGGTGAGAGTGGAGCATGTGATTCGCCGCCTCAAGATCTTCCGCATTTTTTCAGGACGTTATCGCAATCGTAGAAGGCGGTTTGGCCTGCGCATAAACCTGATTGCTGGCTTGCTCAACTACGAACTGGCACATCCCTCATGATTCATGCAGGATGTCTTAGGTTGAAGTGGAGCGATCGCCTAGACTGGCAGCGCGTAGCGGCAGTTCGAATACTTCTTGGAGGTTGTAACCTCCCTACATATCAAGAGCTACATGGGCGAGTAGACAATTGCGGGCGGCTTCGAGAGTGGTTTCGTCAGTGAGAGCAGGAGTTGTAGATGATGAAGATGGGATAGAGGTCATGGCTAACTTTAAATACTTCTAGCCTGACCCTATCCTTTTCTTGAAAAATTTTCGATCTACTGAGAGTGCTCTCTTTTTCTCATAACCTGTCACAGCTAAAGGATGATCCCATTGTGCTAATTTTCGCCTGATTCAATACTACAGATTGAGAGATTGAACACTCAAGTCTTTCAAAGTAATCGTGAAATGACGTTGTTCTCCTGTCGCAACAAAAGAAACGATCGCCTCACATGTCACAGCCACTGTTAGCACTACCAAATTACGTGCGAGTGGATAATCACAAACATCATCATTAACATCGGACGGAACTCGATAAGCATCATTCCAGATCACTTCTGCATAGTCCGTAGCAAGTCCAGCATGAAGGCACGGAGTTCGGGTGCGAGCGCTGTAGTCCTTCACGGCTTGGCGAGAGGTGCTGTTATCAAATACGTCAACAATCAATCCACTCTCTTTAAGGAGTTGAGTCACATTTGTTGCAGTGAGTTCTTTGGTTTCTGCTTCTACCTTTGTCCCGATCGCCCGATACAGATTATTTGCCAAAATCTTGGCTTTGAATGCACCGACATCCGAACGGTAGTAGGGCTGAGTTGAGAGGTTTCGTTCTTCGATGCGATCGCGATCGATCACTTTGAGCGTGTCAAAGCCTGCACGAGCTAGATTCTCGGTTAGATTCGCGCCCAATGCTCCTGCACCACAGATAGTCACAGGAAACTCTTTGAGCTTTGCCATTACCGTATCGGTTCGGTAAAGCTGTTCGTGAAAAAAGATGCTCATACGCTCACCACTCCTGGTGTTCCATCACACCCACTAACGATTGCAAGTCAAAGTCGCGATCGCGTCCGCTTAAGCAAATGCCAGAACTCACCACGGTCAGGTCATCTTTGGCGATCGCACTAGTATGACGAACGCCATCCGATGTGGTCCAATCGACTGTCCAGTAGTCTCCTCTGTCTTGGAACTGATGCAGTTCACCGCCACCGAGTTTGAGGGCTTGACGTAGACGCTTTTCATCTTGTTGGGGCTGGGCAAATCCTTCCGTGCGTTGAGCAACTAGATCGTAGAGCGATCGCATTTCTGGCGTAATGCCCTTAAACTGTAATTCTTCAACCGGAACCAGTTGTTTGAGATTGGATTGTAGAATTTCCGCTATCGCAGGATCATCACGGCGATCGATCTCCTCAAACCAGCAAGAAGCTCCATTCCAACGAGCGATAATCTGCTCAAAGGCGTCTCCTTCTATTACCAAATGCACAAGCACAGGTCTAACGGTTTTGAACCGTTGGCGCATATCTGCTTCGTTGACTGGATAGGCTAACCAAGTTTGGTTGTGAAAACGATAGACCAATCGCAGACGAAGGGCAGAAAAATGCTGGAGATAAGCGGCAATGTCAGGGAGATCGGCCTCTGCAATTAAAGTGGCAGTTTGTTGATCGACAGGTTGAAAGAGACCCCAACCCTCAAATTGGCGGGGCTGAGGGGCCAACGTATAAACCATACCAGCAACCCGCGTCTGAACTTTCCCACCTTTGACGCAAGGCGCAAGAAATTGAGTGGTGTGCAGTTGCACTTCAGCACTAGCGATTTGGTTAAGGAGAGCGCGGATATCCATAAAAGTTTAAGTCTAAATCTTCAGGTCAGCCATCAGGCCAAAATGATCGGAGGGATAGAGAGTACGGCTGTTCGGAGCAGGTTGGTTAAGAATCAGTTGGCAATTTTGTACTTGCACAGCCCGATTGACGAAAATGTAGTCTAAAGTACCCCGCCAAGGACGAAGCGTGCGATTAAAGTATAAATTTCGCAAGGCGTGCCAGAGTACTTTTTGCCAATTACGGCGCACCAAGGGAGTGGGGCAGGTATATTCTGGCTCATGACCGTGATGTGTGGCATAAGCAGACGTAAAGCGCTGTAGCATCAGGGCGATCGCTGGAGCGTCTGGTGTGCCGTTAAAATCTCCGACCGCAACAATCGGTAGGTCTGGTGGCAGTTTCCCTAACCAATCCAGAACTTGCTGCACTTGGATATCTCTTTGAGGGTGAGAGCCAGGATACCAATAATAGTGCCCGTTGCAAAAAAACAAAGGCTGTCCATCAATCCTGACCTCAACACATTGAGCTACTCGTCGCTGCCCCTGCAAAGCCAGCATTTTCTGCTCGGCAAAGGGGTGACGGCTGAGAATTGCAATTCCATCGTGCGCCTGCTGTTCTGCATTGCTGGTTTTAGGAACCAAATATACATAAGGCATGCTCAATTGTTCTGCTAACCAAGCACTTGTATCTTCAGGTAATTTGACTTCTTGCAAAGCGATCAGGTCAGCTTGCTCTGCTGCTAATCCACGCACTAGCAAGTCTCGACGTTGCTGCCATTCTGTTAAGTCGAAAAGAATATTGATGGTAATGACTTTAACCATAGTTCGCACTGCATTCTCTTTTATCCTCCTACATCTCTACATTGCCCCGCAAAGTTTCGCGCACTGCCATCAAAATCTGTCCTAACTGGTTTTTGCCGCTGCCATCTTTGCCACAGCCCCAGTAGTAATCAACCGGGGAGTTTTCCACTAGCACTTCATTTCCGGTTGATAGCAAGATGTCTCGAATGTCTGCATGGGTTTTAAACTTTTGCAAGACTGCTTTTCGCATCACGTCATCCTTCACCTGTTTCCAATCAGGACGAAGAGGAAGCGTGCGATCGCGACCCATATTTGCTGCATCTTTGGGTGTTTTGGTCTGTCTTACCTTTTCTAAGTAAGGAGTACCAATAAACTTTTGCGCTTGAAAGTAATGCTCACTTGTCGCCCAATACAAATCGTCCAACATGAAGCCATGTGCTGAGAAATTGGAGAAGCAACCGTAGGGCTTTTCGCGTTCGACGTAAAAATAAATGGTCATGGTTGCTCCTTCAATTAATCAATCTCCTGCGTGCAAGTTGGCAGAGCATGATTGCGTTTTCTCAGTTACTAAAGGGACTCCGCTGGTGAGTTGTTACACACTCTTTTAAGGATGGCTACTTTTAAGCCGACCTCCCAGGTTCTTGGCACTCCTCGTTCACAAACGCCCACTGCGCTAGGGCAGCGTTACCGTTCCTCTCGTACTCAGTATGTAGGCTCTAAAGGTTAGGGCACGCAGGAGATAGTGATTTAACTCATACTACAAATACTACAATAGTAATTTCGGATTGTCTAGGGCGATCGCTCACATCACCTACATCTTTACACCGCTCATCATAATTGCTCCATTAAACTATTGCTTCAACGGTTGATAGCTGAAGCCGTTTCGCAGTCTCTAAATCAGCTAGAGGATAAACTGACTCACTGGGAACGATCAGTTGCGCCCAATTTCCAGCCTGAACAAATGGATATTGCTCTCGAACAAACGGGGACATATCCTCAATACTGACAATCCAATCACGGGCATATTGGGCTAGCATTTCACCTCGTAATCCTAATTGAATCGCGCGGCGCTCTAGCTTGGCACCGGAAGGATGATGATCCGGGTCCCACTGCAACCGAACTGAGGATTGAGCAACGGCTTGTTTCCACTCCGCTTCACTGGAGTAAACCTCTGGAACAAAGCTGGAATGAACGGCTTCTGCCAGCAGCGTATCAAACGCCGATCGCTTGATCCGAATTGCTAGGATGACTTCCTGCCCTACCTTGGTGCCCCAGCCAGAACGGTACATCATCCACAAGAAGTTAGGCTTAATCCAACTCATGCGATTGAGGCTAAATTCACCACCAAAGTAACTATGTTCAAGGGCAAAGTGAGCGATCGCCGGACGATATGCCTGATACACCACAACGGAGGTTTCATCATACTGAGCAATAATATGCCGTCCAGTTTTCGGTAAGCGGAGAATGCTAGTAGAGTAATTTTCTGCCCAAAGTTTCACGTTACTTCTCGCTTGCACAACTATGCTCTTTCCACGTCACTTATCCTTGCTACTCCACCAAAGCGATCACTTAAATTCACACTACAGCTTGTGTACTAGAAGTAGCTAGAGCATATCCAGAGAGAACTTCATTACTCAAAATTTTCGTGATGAATCTTTCAGTTTTTGTTCAGCCTGTAGTAGTACTTCTCTTATATGTATGCTGGCTTTTTGTAATTGTTGCTCAGCTTGCAACAGCATTTCTTGTGCTCGTAGTCTATCCCTTGGATCGAAAGCACTTTGCATAATTTCTGCCGTAATCTGCTGAATACGGTGGTAATTTTGTCTAGCCTGCTCCAGAATCTGCTGATTTTGCAATTCGTCTTGAGCACTTAAGGGATGTAGTTGACTGTTAAGACTTTCAGACTGCTGTACTTCATTTTGGGATCTAATATCTCTTGCCTCTTCAACAATTGCTGGTTCGCTAGGCAAGTTGAGGAAATTACCAGCCTCATCTAGAAATCTGTCGCCTGTGTACAGATAGAATGAGACGTTAGCTTTTACAATCATCTCTTGGATTAATTCAGGCCGTGGGCCAAGAACTTTCCCTTGACGCTTTAGTCACCAATCTTCTTTCTGATCATCTGTTACAAAGATTAAAGGTTTTTTTTGCTCCCTCGCATAATCAATTAACTGAAACCAAATAATTACATCGCCATAACATTCTGGTGGCTCCTTCTTGTTATTACCTTCAGCATCCATGTAACCTGGAGGGTGTTTCTCCTTAAAACGCCTTTCCGATTCTTTATAAAACTTTGATAGATTTTCTTCTGAGTAGGGTTGGCCTACTCTACCTTCAAATAAATTTGTAAGCCCTTCTCGAAAATCGTCCTGCTCTAGCAAGTTGGGATAATTTGAGTATGAGTTGGCTAAATCTTTTTTGGCTCTTTTGTAAGCTCTCTCAATAGTCCTTACTAGCTGTCTGACATCAACAAAATCATTAAAAGAATGCCGCTTGCTATATTTCTCAAGTATTCCGTTAAATTTTGCAAGATGATCATCTAATGACTTCTGCAATTCACTATATGGTTTTAATTGCTGTGAAATTACGTTTAAGCGTTCCTCCTGATACTCATATGCAACTTGGTAAGGCAACCAAATCCGTTCCTGTAGTTTATCAAGGATGTCAAAAAGTCTTTCCCTGGCTTTAGGCGTGTAGCGGTAAACATGCAAAAGAATGTTGGTATCAAATGAGAAAATACAATTACTCCAGAGGCTATCAAATTCCTCCTTTGTAGGTCTGTAGTATCCTCGAAATAAATTCCGCATATAAAGATTTTAATGTTGAACTAAGCAATGCTCACTAGATTCCTAGCAAGCAATGCTTCATTTTAACCTCACTTATCCGATCGCACAGGTAGCGCCGTGTCTAGGATCTCCATCAGTAGATCCAGACGAGAAGGGCGTGTCAGGAGAGGTACCAGGTTGGGCAGACTGTAGTAGTCTCCTGCAAATGTGAACGTTTCTACAGGAAGCTGCTTCTGCTTAAGTTGCTGTTCCACGTAGTTGTAGTGAGTTCCAACCCGGACAATCACCACATTGGGCATCACAGCAAACTCACGTTGGTAGCTTAGATAAGCTTCCAGGAAGTAAGGAGAAGCATTCTCACCCTCATCCGTCACAATGATGATCTGGTCAACGATCTGACGCTTCTTCCGCATGGCTTCCAGCGCACAACCAATACTGGTACTGCTACCCGCCTTGATGTGCTGGAACGCCCGCTCCCAGTCAGTCAACTCCTTGCCCTGTGCAATTACAGGATAAGGCATCGTATCGAAGGCATAGACAAACAGATCCGCTTCAGTAATACCAGAGATCAGTGCTGCCAGCTGCTTACCCAGCTCGATCGCATTCTCCATCGAACCAGACTTGTCTACAAACAGAGCCGTGGGACGGGTAATCACACCGCGTCGCTTCACCTGCTCATTCGTCACCTTCTCCAACCGAGCCACGGTGTCTTCATCGAAATCTGCTGCATCAGCGGCCACCTGTGCCTTAAATGCGGCAACTCGTGTGCCCTTAGCGGCTTCATCCAGCTTGGCATCAATCAACGCCTTCACCTCTGGGTGATCCATTGCCCCTCTCACCATGAGCGACTTGAGGTTATTAATCACTTCCTGAGGCGACATACTGTTGATTAGCGCTACCAGAACCGTAGGAGTTAGTTGCTTAACTGCACCAATGGCGATCGCATAGGGCAGATTAAACTCCACAATCAACCGCGCCTGTTCTGCCGCACTAGTAGTCTTAGCAAGCTGCTTCAGCACATCCGCCAGCGAACCTACAGGAGGTTGGTCACGGAATAGAATGGCATTGGCCCGCTCACTAGGCTTGATGTGCAGCGACGCATACAGGTGCTTCATCGCCTTCCGACCCCGCAGAGCCGCGCGATCGAACTGAGCAGGATTACTTTCCCGCACCTTCAGATACCGCTGCACCGCAGTCCGAGCAGAACGAGGCAACTTATTCCGGTGCTGCTTCATGAAGTCCACCACCCGCGCCACTTGGTAAGGCGGAAACTCTTGCAGCATGATGAATCCTGCATCTCGATGTTCAGTCAAGTCGCTGGTCAACAGATGCGCGACAAACACTTCTTTGTGGTCCCGCACATCTCCATTCCGCTGATACCAAACCGCCAGATGCCCATAAAAGATGGGATCAAGCTCAACAAATAATTGGTGGATTTCTGCCACTTGCTCCAGCTTGCGGTGAGGAGTGGTGAGCAAGCTATTGAGCATTTCCAGCCGTAGATCCCGTTCATCGTTGTTCATGGTCGTATCCTCCTTGTAAATCATCAGGAGGCGATCGCCGCAAAGGATAACCGCGCAAATCGGAAGAACAAAGTTCACGATACTTGTTGATGAATCAAGTGTGTAAGTTCTTCCCGTCAGGGCGCAGCGATCGCGTTAAAGAGAGAAAATTCTGATCAAATTGAGCAAATAATTACCGCGCAAGTTGCAGAAGCTAGGTCAGGGCTGATTGTAGATGCTAAATGCCAAGAGCTTCCTCAGCACTTAGCGCTCAATTCTCAGCACTGTTTTTGCCTGCTATCGGTCTCAGGCTTGCAGCGTATCCCTCCAGATACGCACCTAGGTTTGGTGGAGAGTATGTAAGCTTCTGCGATTGGGGCGCGGCAATGATTACCCAATCAAATGTCATAGTTGATGCTATTAGTAGCCAGACAAATGACCACTAATAGCATAGATTGAGTTGAACCGAAGGAGACTAAGCAATGATGTGAGAAACCACACCTGCACCCACAGTTCGGCTACCCTCACGAATAGCGAACCGCATACCTTGCTCAATCGCGATCGCTTCTTTGAGTTCTACTGCCATCTTGACGCGATCGCCTGGCATCACCATTTCCAGTGCGCTACCATCACCGTTGATAATGGCGCTAATGGTTCCAGTCACATCGGTCGTGCGGACAAAGAACTGCGGCTTGTAGCCAGGGAAGAAGGGCTTATGACGACCTCCTTCTTGCTTCTTGAGCACATAGACCTCGGACTCAAAGCGAGTATGAGGCGTAATCGAACTGGGTGCTGCCAACACCATGCCCCGCTCAATTTCATCCTTTTGGATACCCCGTAGCAAGACACCTACATTGAGACCCGCAACCCCTTCTTTGAGAGACTTTTGAAACATCTCAATGTCAGTGACAATTGCATCGCGAGTTGGTTTAATCCCTACGATTTGAATTTTATCGTTAGGGCGAACCCGACCTCGCTCAATCTTGCCCGTTGCTACAGTTCCCCGACCCATGATGGAGAAGACATCTTCGACTGCCATCAAGAAAGGCTGTTCAGTGAGGCGCTCTGGCGTGGGAATGTAGGTATCCACAGCATCCATCAAGGCATAGATGCCATCAACCCACGGGTTCTCACCCCTTTGCAGGTTGGGATTTACTGTCATTGCCTCTAGCGCTCTGAGAGCAGACCCCGCAATCACAGGAATTTCGTCACCTGGAAAACCATAATTAGTCAGCAGTTCACGAACTTCTAACTCAACAAGCTCCAGAATTTCGTTATCCTCTACCATGTCCTTCTTATTCATGAAGACCACCATGTAGGGAACGCCAACCTGCCGTGCTAAAAGGATATGCTCACGAGTCTGAGGCATCGAGCCATCGGCTGCTGAAACCAGCAAAATAGCTCCATCCATTTGAGCCGCCCCGGTAATCATGTTCTTCACGTAGTCCGCATGTCCAGGACAATCAATGTGAGTATAATGCCGCTGTTCGGTCTCATACTCGACATGCGCCGTGTTGATTGTGATGCCCCGTTGCTGCTCTTCGGGAGCGGCGTCAATCTCGTTGTAGGCCTTCAGTGTTGCCTGACCTAGAACGGCTAGTGTTGCTGTAATAGCAGCAGTCAGAGTTGTCTTGCCGTGGTCAACGTGGCCGATCGTCCCGATATTGATATGGGGTTTTGTCAGTTCAAACGTGGCGCGTGTCATGTTACATGCTTCCTTTTTCCTAAGTGAATTAAGTGATCAAAATGATGGTTCCGGCTACTTCTTGCTCTTGCTCAAGGGCTTGTTCCAAAATTGTTAGGTTTTTGTCAGACATTGCAACCTCCAATGAGTGAGCTGCACTTATCAAGTAAGTGAATTAGGTCACTTCGTACAAGTTAAAAAAGCTGTTGTTCATAGACAGGATTTGTAGCTTGCTTCCGCGTAGCGGTACCTGCGACACCTTTCTTATCAGGAAAGTGCTCTACCACTGAGCTAGTATGTAAGCTTTTTCGATCAGGGCACGAAGTGAAAAAATTGTTTAGCCGTAAACAGCTTCAGGACGGATGATTAAATCACCACTAGGGCGGCGATCGACCACATAAGCAGAGAGTCGATTTGTGTGAACATCTAGATGTTGAGAAACCCGTTCTTTGACGGCAACATCATTCATGCCTGTGGTAATGCCCAACTGATTTTCTGCGATGTCGAGCGATCGCCCTTCAAATCGAATATGTATCATTGCTCATCACCTCTGGCGATTGCTGATTGCAGCAGGAGTTAGAGAAAGCAACGTTGCTCTAGGCGCTAAATTTGCTCTAGATGACAGATTGCCTGAGTGTGCTGACAGTCTGCTGACTTGGTTGTTTTATCTCACACTACAAACATAATACAGTGTACTACAAACTGTCAAGAGGATACTACAAACTCCTTAAAAAGGTGAAAGGGTTATCATTAAAAGAATAGCTGGATTGCCTTCAGCAAAACTTGCCCTTATTTCCTTGGTAACCTAAACTATTGTGCCTCGCCCACTAAAGTGAACGCAGCCCAATCGAAGGGACTGGGATGATCGTTCATGGTTGCTAGCATTGCTTGTCGAAGTGCCTGGGCCCTATCTGAGTGCTGCTGCAAATTCTGATAGAAAGCAACCATCAACTGTGCCGTCGCATCATCCGGAACGGCCTACAGAGAAACGACCACACTGGGTACTCCAGCAGAGATAAACGCACGGGATAATCCCACAACCCCATCTCCAGTAATACGCCCTCGCCCCGTTTCACAAGCACTTAGCACCACTAGCTCTGCCTGCAATTGCAAGTCTAAAATCTCACTCGCTGTTAGTAACCCATTATCATCTCCTGAAGGAGCTAGGGCGATCGCACCGGGTACGCCTATCCCTTCTAGAGATACATAGTCTCCTTGGCTGCCATATTCCAGTAAGCCATGTGTCGCTAGATGAATGATTTGAGCCTGGGGTAACTTTTGTTTAATCGACATTTTCGTTGCCTGACTGCCTGTAATGGCCACCGTATTGAGCAGTTGAGCAACCTTATGGGCTTCCTCTTCAGCATTGGGGAGGGGAGATAGTTGCTCGGGGGGTTGTCCTAGTGCAACAGAAACGACTGGCATTACAGGATTGCCTACAACCAGGGGAGAAGATTGTCTACTTTTCCGGACTTGCTGTCGTTGCTGATGAGTTAAGGCAAGCACCTGGATCGCGGGAGCTGACAGAATAGTATGACGTTCAATCAGATATTGACCACTCTGATCTTGTAAGGCGGGGAACGGCACCAGGAAGAGAGATTCCTGAGGAATAAAGATAGTCCGGGTATTGGGGTCAGTCGGTAACAGGTCTGCGATCGGCTCAATCAAGAGGCTATGCAACCGTTGCAAGGCAGCATTCTTCTCATCTTCTGGGTCAGGAATAACCGAGCTATCCGGTGGTGTGGTTTCAGGGAATGTCAATTGTTTATTACGATCGCCAGGGCTAAGTTCTGTGCTCACCGATTGGATCAGGCGATCGCAGGCAGGGCTGCCGTTCAGACACCGACCCGCATTGACCAGTTGAGAGAGGGTGAGGTCTTGTTGCCAGAGGGGTTTGAGGTCAACTTGCCGAAAAGAGATCTGCCCGGATGGATTCACTACCCAGATATATAGGTCTTGCTCTCGACCACGCTGTTTGCCTTGAAACTTGAAGTCATCATCAAAAACGATCGCATACTCAACGAGGGTTGCGTTCTGCTGCCGAGCAATTTGCTTGAGTTGGTCAATGGTAGGTCTTGACTCATCACTTTTGACTGACTTTTGATAACTTTGCTGACTAACTCTGCGGGATAAGAGTTCGACAAAGGCGCGGGCTCGGCCTTGCTCAGAGATCTCTAGCGCTGCTTCTGGTTGCTTCGCTGCAATCAAAACTTGTTGCAGCAGGTTATAGGTTTGAACCTGAGTATCAAAAATCGAAACTTTATAGGTATCGCTCAGCCCTGGTCGGATGTCATCTAGCAACTTTACCGCCGCCCGAAGCTGGGTTTCTGCCTCTGCTAACCTGCCTGCTTCAAGCAGGGTGTGTCCCAGATTGTTCAGAGTTTTGCCTTCCAGTTGAGGGCTATCAAGGCTTTTGGCTAAATTCAAACCTTGTTGTAAAAATTTCAAGGCTTTGGGGTAGTCTCCCTTGTCCGCATAAGCTATCCCCAGGCTTCCCAGAGCTTCTACTTGACGCTGGCGTTGCTGGGTCTGTTGAGCAATGGCTAAACTCTGCTGGTAATACCCAAGCGCCTTCTCAATTTCTTGTTGGGAGTGATACACAGCACCGAGATTAATCAGAGTGCTGGCTTGACTAGACTGATTGCCAGTCGCTTTGGCCAGGTTTAACCCTCGCTCCAAAGCTGCGATCGCGTCATCATATTGACCTAAATTGGCATAAAGAGCACCCAAATTGCTCTGAGCGATCGCTTCTCCTGAGCGATCGCTAGTTTGTTGAGCCAGCTTTAGGCTTTGCTTGTAAGCACTCTTGGCGCTGTCGTAGTCTCCGACCGCTTCAAAGCTATTGCCCAAATTGAGCAGCACCTGCCCCAGCCCTTGGCGATCGCCCAACGCCCGCATCAGTTTTCCAGCACTCCGGTGAGCAGTAATGGCTTTGCTGTAATTGCCTAAATTCTCATAAGCCAGTCCCAAATTGCTTTGAGCTTTTGCTTCAACCTGTCTGAGGTTCAGAGCTTGGGCGATCGGGAGTAATGTTTCTAAAGTGGTTACTGCTTCGCGATAGCGCTCCATCATGGCATAGGTAGCACCGATGTTTGCTAGCGCTGATGCTTCTCCCTGACGGTCTTGCAGCTGTTGATACTGAGCACGAGCTGCCTGCCAAGACTTGAGCGCATCTTCCAGTCTCCCTGATCGGTACTGTTGATTGCCCTGTTGCAAAAGCTGGTCTGCCCGACGACTTTGACTTGCCTTGGGAATCAATGGTGACGAGGGAACAGAATTAACTGCAAAGGAGGGAGACACTGACAGGCATAAAAGAGCCGCGATCGCTCCTCCCCAAATCCTTTTTTGTCTCCTTTTACCGTTTGCTGGTTCATGTTTTGAATGGGATAAAACTTGAGCCATTGGCTAGGTGCTACCTCACACCTCCATCCAGCAATTTCAAAATCTCATCATCGTCGGCTGTGGTATCACGGGTTGTGATTGAGCTACCACCAATTGCATTGCAAGGGCGACTGTCTGCGTTTGTAGATAAGGTGACTCGACTGGAGCGATCGCGGCCATTAGAGACATCCGAAGCAGAAGCAATATCACTCGGTGAAATGCAGTTAGAACTTTGGTCATTGACTTGTAACTGCGTAATCTGTCCCTCTTGTGAAGTCACAGGGCGCTCTACAGGAGAGTCACCTTCAGCCTGAGGTGGGGAAGTCACTGTTGCAGGATCAGATATTGGTCCTGGAGAAACAGGGCGGGAAATAGGGCGATCGCCTTCAGCTTGAGGCTGGGGAACCACCACTGGGCGATCGGATATTGGTCTTGGAGAACCAAGAAGATCACCTTCCGTTAGAGGGGGAATTACGACTGTGGGGTCAGGCTGCGGTACTGAAACCAGAGGATCACCCTCAATCACAGGCGGGGGAGTCACGATTACGGGATCAGGTGTTGGCACAGGCGCAAAGACTCGGCTCTGAGGAGAGCCATAAAACTCACCATTGCTACCCGCTCCAACCACAATCGCGCCAACTGTACCGCTGGTGTTGGCAGAAAAATTCTCTGAAGCAAAAGTCAATGGTTTATATTCTCCATTGAAGGTGAGGGAGCTAGCGGTACTCAGAACTTGATCAGAATCTGTGATAGGGGCAACAGGGGTATAAGTCTCTCCATCAGATGATCTCTGTTTCTGTACGAATGGATCAGCCGTATCAACAAGTGTCGTAGTTTGAGGCCCCCCATTAAAGCCAGCATCTCCCTGAATCACGACTAAGCCAGTAGTGCGGTTGTCCTCAGAAAAATCAATCCCTGGATAAATATCAAATCTATCGGTTGAAATTCGTGTGCCTTCCCCGTATTGAATCCTGACAGGTGCATTCACCGCTCCTTGGGGTTTGCTAATGCTAGGTCTCGCCATTAAACTTACTGGCAGAGCCCGAAGGTTGTCTCCCTCAAGAAGCACAGTGCTGTCTAGCTGGCTATCAGTCAAGCTAATGCCTGAAAGCTTACTCTCAATAAAGTTACGAAGCTGCGGATTCGTTCGTAAGCTAGTAAAGTTAGTGACACTGCCCAAACCACTAAGAGAAATTTGGCCGATCGCCTGAAAGGAACCCGCCGCTTGCACATCAATACCATTGGCTCCAGTATCAATGGTGCTGACAAGAATATTGCCAGTGTTGGAAACAAGCTTCACAGAACTATCACCGCCTGGAGATTGGCTATAACCCGTGGTTGAAATATCTCCAGTTGTAATACTGCCACTTGCTAATATGTCAACTGAATTACCAAATGTATCTATGGTCGGTACGGGCCGAAAGGTTCCCCCAAGCCTAACGGGTCGGCCAGTGCCATCAACAGGACCAATTGTGACACTGCCGCGAGAGTCGATCGCAATGACTTGGTTCCCTTGAAAACCTGGGGTCGCAATGCTGGTGTTTATGCTCGTAGGATTAACATTGACTTGAATTTCACCCCCTGCCAGAGCTGGGTTAGGGAAATACTGATTAGTCAGCAACACCATACCTCCAAAATCCGAGGTGCCTGTTCCGGGATTCACTGTAATTCTGCCAGTGGTAATGTTGGCACTCGTTGGAGCTGCAAAAACAGGCTGATTGGCAGAAGCAGTGTTGGACAATGGGGTTGGCTGAACTATGTCAGTAGGCACGCCTAAAACCGCAGGAACACTGCCTAGTTGTGACCAATCAATGCCAGCCCGAACATCTAATGTGGGTCGAGCACTACCATCGATGACGAGTGTGGTTGGGTTGATCCACTGCAATGTGTTGTTGCCATCTAAAACAGGGGTGCCGTTGTATTGCAGAGGGCTACCATCGGCACGTGTCACTGTTGCTAAATCAGCAAAGGTTTGAGTGGCATTGAAAGCAGTGGTGTTATTCGGATTAATGGTGGTTGCGACATCTCCTGCTTGAGTGATTTCGACATCTCCTAAGGTGACACTACCACCCGCTAAAATATGCAGCGAAGCTCCTGTGTAGTTGCCCAGCGTGACATCTCCTGCGGCCAGAATAATCGGGTTGTAGAAGCTAAAGACATTCCCTGGATTGCCATCAAGTTGCTGAAATTTGAGATGGCCACCTGTAAAGTAGTGAGCATCGCTGCTGATGGTCTGACTCGATCGCAACACCAGATCACCACCGACACCTAGGCGACTGTCAACATGATTGAGTGCTAAGATATCGACCGCTTGATTGCCCTGAATGGTAAGATTGCCGCCCGCTTCAACAATGACAGGCTTGGCTGCACTGTCTCAAATCTGCACTGTATTTTGAGCCAGTAAATTTAACGCTCCTGTGGTGTAAAGTTGACTTTCTAGCAGCGTTAAGTTGTTACTCGCCGACAAGGTTGCTGTTTGGGCTGTAATACCTGTCGCAACTACATCGCCAGCTTCAATGTGAATACCAGAACCAACTAGGCGGACAATCCCATTTTCAACCGTTACGCCAGTGGCGCTGCTCAGGTTTCCGCCTGTCAGTAATTGAGGTAGAGACAGCGGTGTAAAAGGAAGAGGCTGAACAGTTTCACCCGTTGCTTCAGGCAATGACAAACTCAGTAGGCTACCATCTTGAGAGATGTTGACTACCTTCTCACCGGGAACTGCTGCAACAGTGACCTTGCCTCCTGGTGCGGTGAGGGTTCCTATGTTGATGACGGTGCCACCCAATAAGGCAATACTGTGTCCTTGTCCAACTACTAGGTTCCCTGCATTGACGATCGCCCCTGGCTGGCTCATGGTGAACGCAAAGCTGGTGGGATTGCCGATCAGACTGGCATAGTCGTTAGAAGCGATCGCATTAAACCATTTGTCCTCAAACCCAATGCCATTGGCAGTAGTGGCCGTAAAGGAACCTAATACATCTAAGCTGGCTCTAGAACCCAAAATAATGCCAGCCGGGTTCATTAAGTAGAGATTGGCATTGCCTCCGGTTACCTGGAGCACTCCATTAATCAGGAAAGCGTTTCCTCCTGTAACTCGTCCTAGAATGTTGTGTACACCAGGATCAACGAAGTTTGCGGTTTGTCCTGCATCTACACTGAACTGACCAAAGCTATGGAATAAGTTGCTGCCTGTCTGCGTACCTCCAGTGATATTGATTGTGCCACCGCTTAGGTTAACGAGTGTTCCATCTCTACCAGAGGTGATTTGTGCTGGCCCTGAATCGGCCAGTAGAGTTGCTAAACCAACGGTGAGGACAGAAGAACTCAGGAGTTTCAGCCAATGCATAGAGATGAATCAGCGAGAAGTGTAGAAGTCGCCGGACGAAGAATCTCAGTTCTCAATTCACTCCGCCTGTCTGAGATCAGTTGACTAAAGTGAGTGCCTCCCAGAGAAGGTAAGAAACTGACGAGATTCAGTCCATGGGGAATTAGTATATCTACTAACTTTTCTGGTTTCTATACACTTCAATCAATCTTTAATAAGTGAATCCACGGGAATGATTGAGAAGCGATCGGAATCGTAACGCTGCGATCGCAGCATAGGCCATGCGGTGATCTGCCTCAAATTCCACAGCGACAGGAACCGCTGTCTGCACCAGATCACTCCTCATCAGACTTCACAAGTCTTTAGCGGATTGAGGGCGAATTTGTAACCGAACCCTCGAACAGTTTGAATAAAAGTTGGTTGCTTTAGATCAGGCTCAATTTTTTTACGGATTTGACCAATGTGAACATCAACCACCCGTCCATCTCCGACAAACTGATGTTTCCAGACTGCCTGAATGAGTTTTTCACGATTCCAAGCTTGTTGTGGTTGTTTGGCTAAACAATAGAGCAAGTCAAATTCTAGAGCGGTTAGAGGAACAGGCTGATGATTCCGAAGAACCTCACGACGAATGGGATCAATGATTAGATCATCAAACACAAGATGAGGTGATTTCACAGGAGTCACGGAGGTTTCAGAGAGGCGCAGAATTGCCTGAATCTGCTTCTCTAGAAGTTGTAGGTCAAATGGCTTGGTGATATATGCATCAGCCCATTGTAGTCCAGTCATTTGTTCTTCTACGGCTGTTAAGCTTGTGAGTAGGATGACCGGAATATTGCTGCATTGGCGTTTCATCCGCTCACAGACATTAAAGCCAAGCATGTCGGGTAAGATGACATCCAAAATCACTAAATCAGGATTAAATGTTTCAAATGTAGCTAATGCAGTCTGAGCATCTGCAACAGCCTCTGTATAATAGTTTTGCCGACCTAAAAAGCGCTGTAACAAGTTACGGATGGCAAAGTCATCCTCAACAATTAAAAGTCTAGAAGTTCTCTTGGAAAACATCTTTACATCCCATAGTAAGCAGTGTTTGGTATCCGGTCTTAACCTGCTACAGTCACATCCTCTCTTAGGATGCCAATGAAGTAAAAACCGTAGGACGGCTTCAGCTAGTTGGAGTTGCTGCTTTGAGCCCCTATCCTAGGATCAATAGGTCTATGGTTAACTTCGTTTTCCATTCTGCATCTGCTTCTTCAAGAAAGCAGTAAGAGAAAAAATGTTTAATGCTTGATTTGTGTATGAGTTTTGTATGACTTTATTTCCAGATCGTCTAGCTTTAATCTAAGCAGTTAAAATCGGGTTGGTTTTTGGACAACACTATGAGAAATCGAGGGCTCTGGGCATCACCTAGTGGAATTAAGCAGGCGAAACTAGCTTTGACTGATAAGGCTTGGAGTCAGAGCCAGTTAGCGAATCTACTAGGTATTAGCCGTCAACCGATCGCCAAATTCTTTGCAGGGAAGCCTGTGGATCGCCTTTATTTCGTGCAGATCTGTCAAAAACTGGATTTGCGCTGGCAAACTATTATTGATTTGCCTGAAGCTGCTGTAGCTGAACAAGAGCCAAATGCTCAAGTTGCAGATGTTGAACCGAGTACTGATGTGAATGCGATCGCCTACGAAGTTCGTCAAAGCTGCCGAGATAGGATTCAGTACCAATGTGGTACTACACGGATGATCGATCTTCCGCAACTGCTGCCAATGTGGAAGTAGGTAGGTGCGATACTCTCGCCAATACTCCAACGCCACCAGCACCCGAGCCTCAATGCCTAGCTTGGGCTTAGCACCTAGTTCAGGAACAGGCCGCCACAAGGGGGTGAGGGTGTTGACTATCTGGCGAAAGGTGCTTCGTTGAACCCCAAAACGACGCTTAAAGTGCTTAGGGGACAGAGTTTGCGCTATCGTGTAGTTCATCGTCAGGACGCTTTTCGATGGTAATGTCATGATTTTTCTCATTTTCAAAGCCCTGGCAACCCTCTCAAGAAGCTAATCTGCAAGAGGTCTATTGTGAATCACAAGTTGTGCATCGAAGACCTACTCAAATTGGAGCCGTTTCAGCAGCTCTCAAGCACCATCACAGTTTGAGTGCGATCGCACTCAAACTGTGATGGTGCAGGCTGGAGAGACACTAATTCAAGAGCGAGATCCGCATCGGGGCTTATTTATCCTGGTAAAGGGTCAAATGCTGATTACCCGTCG
>NZ_JACJPA010000021.1:0-69772 GCF_014695845.1 Trichocoleus sp. FACHB-591 | reverse complement strand
TTGCCTACGAAAGTGGTAGAACTATCTATCAAATCAAGCACGGGATGCTCTCTGAGTATCTCAAGGAGCAACTCAAGCATCCGTCCGTTCAAATGACTTTTGCGTAAGTTCTGACTAAATCTAGGTGCTATGCATTCAGGCCAATCGTGCCATAAACCGCAACATAGCCTGCTACAGGGATACGCAGGATGCAGGTAGGAAGAGAAAGCCAAGGGAACTAAATCTGCGACAGAGCATGAATATCCACTGACAATGTTAACTCGCGCCATGCGACTGGATTGGTGGTAGTTTGCAACTGAAAACTATGCTCGGCTGCCAGTTCAATAAACTTCTTGGCGATCGGGCGTTGGGGGTCGCTGATGTAGGCAGTACCCCCAGGAGCTAGCAGTTGAGCGATCGCCTGCAAAATGGGCGCATGATTCCGCTCCTCATAAAGCACATCAGCCGCCAAGATGTAGTCGAACTGTTGAGTTAAGGTGATGTCTCGCCAGTCCAGCCATTGGGTAGCGATCGCGACTTGATTGGCGGAGGCGTTGAGTTGGGCAAAATCTAGCGCTTCAGTAAAGTAGTCGGTGGTGAGCATCTGGGCTCCAGCGATCGCGCCTGCCACACTCACCACCCCTACACCAGACCCTAACTCCAAGCAACGAGCTTGCTGAAACTGAGGGTGAGTCAGGACAAATTCAGCTAAGGCGATCGAAGCGGGCCAAATTTCTGCCCAGTACGGCATCCGCTCATCTTTTTGGAATTCATCGGGATCAATTTTGTCTAGAAGTTCGTAGTTGTTGGCGACGTTAAAGATGGTTAACTGTTTGCCAGCGATCGCATAGGTGGTTTCAGCTAATTGGTACTCACTTGCTAGCTTTTTCTGAAGTGCTTGATTCATAACTAAGTGTGACTGCAACAGGGAGCAGAGCGGTTAAGCTAGCCTGCAAAGCATTTTGATTCTGAGCCTCTAGTTATGGTACAAGCTGCCGACAATCTAATTACTCGCCGCATCTTCGATGCACAAACACTCGTCACCGCATTTCCACCTCGTTTTTACGACCCCAACAAACAGCTTGTCTACGAAATAGCCTGTCCGACAGGGACCGTGCATCAGGGTCAAATTGTCTTTTCTCGCTGGCGCAAGATTAGCTTGCCTGAGACATTAGACCCCGCCCAACCTCAAACGGTCTATGAACCAAGGCCAGACTACTTTAGTTATGAGCCGTTACCGTCTAGCAATTCTGCGGTGGAATGGTATCTCAACTTTGCCCATTACGACTTGTTTTGTGCCTATGACGGGCCTTTGTTTGCTCAAGATGAGATGCAAGTATCCGAACATCCAGCCTTAGGTTCACTACGAGAAGCCTTGCTAGCCTCTGACATAAAACCCCTCGCTGTCGAGAATGGCGAACCCACACCAGCCCTGATCATGGGAGTTGAGCGACGTTGCGCGATCGCCACTAATCCTATCCCTGAGCGCGATCGCCCCTACGGTCTTTATGGCAACAACTTTGCTTTAGCGAGTGCAACAGCCATTGAACAAGCAACCCAAGTGCTGAATCCGCCCACCCTCACCAATATTCTGGCAATGGAAGCGCCTGCGGGTGGGTACGGCAATTACAAACTCAAAGAGATTGAATACATCCTCAGCACAGCCTTTACAGGATTTACTGCCGCCCACCTGGAATCGCAGCTTAATGTAGATCCCGCCCGTGAAGTAGTAATCCACACCGGATTCTGGGGTTGTGGAGCCTATGGTGGTAATCGCATCCTCATGGCTTTGCTACAGGCATTAGCCGCTCGTTTAGCCCAAATCGATCGCTTAGTTTTTCACACCGCTAATGCCAGCGGTACAGAAGACTTTACTAAAGCAGTTGGAATCATGCAGCAGTTAGTCCCAGCAGGTAATTCAGTTAAAATCTCAGACTTGATCCAAGCAATTGAAGCCATGAAATTTGAATGGGGCATTAGCGACGGCAACTAGAGTATTGGTGGTAAGGCGATCGCTAATTTGCCCTGATTTGCCTGATTTTCTCCTCAAACTCCTGTAGAGTCACTTGGTTTATTTTGAGGAAATAAAAATGGGTTGGTTAGATCGAATCTTTGGCCAAGAAAAAGCCGCTGCCGCACCCGCAGCACCCGCAGCAACTCCATCCGCTCCTACCTCAGCACCCACCCAGACTGCCGCTCCTGCCCCAGAAACCATTCCGCCCGAACGAGTTGGATTGAACGGCGAATATGACCAAAGCGGCTTAGCCAAGCGAGTCGCTCAAGCCTTCGATCGCGACCCTAACGTTGGCGACATCGAAACCCTCTGGGTCGCTCAAACAGGCAGCACCATCGTCCTCAAAGGTACAGCCCCCAACGAGCAAGAACTCCAAACAATGGTCGCGATCGCCCGTACCATCAACGGAGCCACAGACGTAGACACCAGCCAAGTCACCATCGGCGGATAAGAAAAAGACAGTTCATAACTAACGAACAAACATCGAAACACCCACAAAAAATCTCGTTTGGAGGGGGTCTGGGGGACGCAACCGTCCCTCAGCGGGGGTTTGGGGGCAAGCGCCCCCAAGCATTTGGCTTTCGTCAAGAGACACAACTGTAGATAGATGGGGTTGTGTGGAACAGGCTTTGCCCGTCCAACACGAACGTAGTAGGCACTTACCAAGGACTCCCAATCATCGTAAAAGCCGACCAATAGTAAGGATTAGAGAGATCTTTCGTGCCCAACTCCGCCAACTCTGGTGGCAGCGTCACACTCTCACCAGCACTCTCCAACTTACCTCGGTCTACTCGAACCTGACCGCGAATCATTGCCAACTGCGCTTGACGTAACGCTTCCGTCTTAATCGGAGCAGTCTTCAGTTTTTGATAAAACTCCGTCATCAACGCCAGCGTCCCCTCATCATCCACCGCCCACAAGCTCGCCAGCACCGACTTCACTCCCGCCTGGTACGCTACCCCCGCGAACCCTAATTCCGCTTGGCGATCGCCCAACGCCGTCCGACAGGAACTCAGCACCAACAACTGCACAGGCGGATCATTCCAACCCAGCTCAGGCAAATCAGTCAAACTTAGTTTCCGATCCCAAAGCTGAATATAGGAGTTACTAGGGCTACCTGGCTGAAACTCCGCGTGAGTCGCCAAGTGGATAATTTCAAACGGTTGTTTTTGGCGCTGCGCCTCCAAATTTCTTAGCGTAAACGCTTCATTCAAGAACGATTGTCCCGCCCAGCCTGCTTGAATCGCTGACAACTCCACAGGCACCGCAGGCAATGGTTTTTGGTCCTGAAACTCGGAAGCTCCCATCGCTAGCACTTCGGACTGCTTCAAGCCCTGGTAAAGCGTTTCAGTCAAGCTCAAGCTCGGCATAATGCCCAGGCTATATTGCTCCACCAAGAACTGCTGCCCACTATGCAACGCCGCAATTGGCAGCGATCGCAGCCCCTCATCCATAATGAAGGCAATATTTTCCACCTTTCTGGCTTGCAATTCTGCCCCCAAAGGAGCCACCAGCCAGCGATAAAGTTGCTGAGCGGCGGGTAAATAATTCGTCGTATCGCGATTAGCAGGGTCCGTCAGGTCGTCGCGAAACTGCTGCGCCATTTGCAACACTTTCGCTCGCGATGCCCCCGGAATGCGCTGGCGAATTGGGTTGCCCTTCGCCGTAATCAGAATCAGCTCCAGTTGATCGTCGTCGCGCGGTTGAGGCTGACTAGGATTAGCCGCTAAAGCTTGACCCGGTAGCAGAGCGGCTGGCACAAACGTGGCATACAAGACTGCGGGTTTCACCCCGGTGGCTCGCTCAACCAAATCCAGGTGCTCGCAAATATCAGTCAAATTGTTGTTGGGACCGCGCCTAGGTTTGCTGAGATAAGTCTCAAATTCCTGGCTCACCCGCTTCTCCAAAGCGTAAATGTCCAAATCCAGCGAGTTGCAAGGTAAAGCGGCCAACTCCGAAGACAGCTGTCGGGGTGGACCTTCTAGAGGGGCCGCTAGATCTGAGCGGAAAGTAGGTGGTGGCGGTGATACTGGCGGCTCTGGCACGGGCGGTGGTAGTGGTGACACCGGCGGTTCTAGCACTGGCGGTTCTGGCACTGGTGGCGGCGGTGTCACTGGTGGGGATATCGGTGGCTCTGGCACTGGTGGTGGCGGTGGTGGCGGTGGTGGTGGACTGCCAATGTTGATAGCGATCGCTGTAGGAGTCGAGAGCGACACAGCATCACTCGCCGCGAGGGTAAAGGCGGTGGCTGGCCCTGTGGCCCCCGGAGCAGGGGTATAAACCAACGCATCACCGGGAGCCAGCACGGTTGTCCCAGGTATGACAGGCACTCCATTCACGGTCAAGGTTCCAGCCGGAACAGAGTTAATCACCAACGCCATATTGTCTAAGTCAACATCAGCCAAGGTAGGAGCTAAGTCGGCGTAGGTGAAGGTGATAGGCGTTTCAAACGCGGTGTTCGGCAGAGCGGGGGTAGATCCCAGAGCGGGGGGCGTATTCACCGAAGCGATGCTGATGCCATTAGGTGTGCCGCTGGCTAAACCACCCGTCGCTAAAATTGGAAAACTTCCTGTCGTTAGAGGAGCAGTCCCCGCATTGACTGTTCCTAAGAGACCATTGAGTGGAGTTCCGGCGTTGACAGTGAACGGAAGATTAGCGGCACCGCCCGCCGTTTGAATCGCTACCCCACCATTGTCAGCCGAGCCAGTGGCATCGATTGTGGCTCCATTCGGTAGTGCCACCAACCCGCTCACTGTCCCCCTCGTCGTGGCGATCGCGACATCTCCCCCGGCTCCTCCGCCCAGCCCCAGGTTGATGCCGCGGCTGTCGATGGTATCGAAGCGAATATCACTAATGGCACTCAGGTTAACTGGTCCCCCAGTCGGTGTCGTTAAACCACTAGCAGAGGTATTGATTGCCCCCACGCTGAGGGTGTTGGTTGCGGATAACTGAACTGCTCCCCCCGTGGTGGTGCTGCTGGTGTCAATATTACCCAGGTTGAGATCAGTTCCAGAAATGGTCAGCGATCGCCCACCCGTCCGAATCGTGTTGTTAGCTGGCATGGAGAAGGAACCGCCTCCCACGCCATCGACATCAGCAGTGAAAGTAATGGCACCCACACCGATCGCAAAGCTGAGATTGGTGTCTGACAGCGGGTTGATCAAAATATCATTGGTCGCCTGCAAAACCACATTGGTATTACCTGCCAAACTTTCCAATGCTGCCTCGGAAATGGTGAAAGGAGCCGCACCGCCATCTCCTGCCAATATTTGCCCATCGGCTAGTTGAGCATCATCTGGGCCACCTGCCCCTGCCACAACTGTAATGTTGATAGGGTCGAGCAGCAGGGTGCCTGTCTTGCCCTGAGGGGCACTGAGGTCTGCTTCCCCACGAAACAGCAGAGTTTGTTTACCCGAAACCTCTGCCGATCCGCCCTGACCCGTACCTGCACCCCGCGCATTAATTTTGCCAGAGAATCCGGTCGTGCCATCTGCCCAAACTACAACCTGGCCACCGTCCCCGTTTTGGTTGGCGTTGGCATTCAAAACCGCGTCAGAGCTGATGTCAGTGCGAGCAGCATTGGGCAGGGGGCCTTTGCCTTGATAGTTGCCTCCCACCAAGATATTGCCGCCTTTTGTCGTGCCCGATGCTTCTAGGGTTGCGCCAATTACACCGACGCGATCGCCTAACACTCTCACTGTGCCGCCTACCGCCCCAGCCGTATCCAGTTTCCCTGCGACCAAAGCGGTTCCCGGAGCCACATCCAGCCCAACGCCAGAGCCGCTGAGCCTAACTTGACCATTGGCATTCACACCGATCTGGGTAGCATTGCTGCCGTCGCCGCCTGTGAGTAGTTCTGGCAACGTCGGAATCGGGAATGTCCAAGCGGTTGAGTTGACGCTAGCGGGAGGCTGAACCTGCAAACTGAGCAAGCTGCCTGACTGGCTCAGTTGCACCAAACTCTGACCTGGGGCAGCCGCGACGGTAATTTCACCCGCTGGCGCTGTCAGGTTTCCGGTGTTAACCACGGTGCCCCCGATCAAGCTAAGCGACTGACCCGAACCAACCGTTAAATTGCCACTATTTGCGATCGCCCCTGGTTGCGACATCGTAAAGGCCAAGCTGGTGGGACTGCCACCTAAAGTTGCATAGTTGTTGCTGCCCGCTGCGTTGAACCATTGGTCGCCAAAACCCACAGCATTTGCGGTGGTCGCCGTAAATGTAGCAGGCAAGTTAAGACTGGCGTTGGAGCCAAAAATGATGCCAGCAGGATTGATCAGATACAAATTGGCATTGCTGCCACTGACCTGAATTAAGCCTTGAATCCAAGAAGCTTCACCTCCCACCACTCGCGCCAGAATATTCTGAACGTCAGGAGTTGCAAGAAAATTGGCAATTTGGTCTGGGCTTAACCCAAAATGACTAAAACTCTGAAAGAGATTGCTGCCATCGCCAGAACGCTGTCCTCCGGTAATGTCGTAGCGATCGCCGCTTGGTGTGACGACAGTTCCTACCCCATCTTCCGCCGGAACAATGGCCTGCGCTAGAAGTTGAGTCTCCTCAGGGCTAGCCAGGGTATTGCTGCTAGTAATTGTTTCAGGCCCAAAGGTTTCAGGAGCACTGGGGCCAGCCAGAGCACTAGCAGGCGGGAGAGCGATCGCTGTACTTTGGGAGGGCGTTGGCGAACTGAGCGCGATCGCTTTTGCAGTTGGGGCAGCAGTGGCAGCAGTAGCCGCCAGGGGCAGTTCGGGCGGCAGAATTGGGTAGAACATACTTCTCCAGTGTCTAGGACACGCCAGAACCGTTTTTCGGTCGGGATTCAGTTTACTAGATCTGGTTATTAGATCTGGATATAGATACGGAATCAACCTACTCCATCAGGACTGAATGGTTCGTGGAGTGTAGAGAATTACAGCATTCTTAGTTTAGAGGTGGTTAAAGTTAAAAGACTGATGATTTCAATCGGTTTTCGCTAGGTTAGGCAGTCTAAAGTACAAATACTCGCTATTTCACCGTGGCACTGTAATTGATTTTTTCCTTGCGATAGAACTTCCTGAATGCCGCGTTTGGCTGAGAAATAATAAGTTACTGTCTCCTACTGTCTGCACTTGCAGGATTGACCTCAGAGAGGGTTGAGTCTAAGTGCTTACAATATCTTAATCACCTACCCAGACCTGATTACCAACCGGAATTACCAACCGGAGCAGAATCATCGCTGCATCCCATTTCCGCGAAACTGTCGAGATCACGCATAGCCTAGCTGTGCCGGTTGAGTTAGATTCGAGCAGGTTGTGAGCAAAACACACAAATAGCTTTAGTCCTTGGCTTAGCACCGATTCAGCCTTAATTGAAATCAGTTCCTTATTTCGCTTGAAGACCTGTGCTATGTGGAAAGCTTTTAAGCAAAGGGTGATTAGTCACTGGTGGCAACCACGATGGTGGCAACAGGCGAACCAAGCCAGTGTGAGGGTGCGATCGCAGTTTGTTCCTGGAATCCCCACAATTGCGATCGCTAGCTTGCTAGTGACTGGAGGGCTATGGAGTATCAAGCAATTGGGTTGGTTGCAATCCCTGGAACTCGTAATGTTCGATCAAATGATTCGGCTGCAACCAGATCGTGGCGTTGATCCCCGTTTGTTGATCGTTGCGATTACCGAAGCAGATATTAGCAATCGCCGTAAGTGGCCACTTCCCGATCAGGTAATAGCGCAGGCGCTCGCTAACCTCCAGCAACACCAGCCCAGCACCATCGGGTTAGACATTTTTCGCGATATCTCTACTGCTCCGGGGCAGCAGGCTTTGGCAAAGCAGTTGCAACAATCTAATGTGTTTGCCATTACCTATCTGGGGAACAACAAAAGCGAGCGAGTATCAGCGCCGCCTCAAGTTCCAGAAGAGCGCATTGGTTTTAACGATCTCCTGACCGATCCAGATGGAGTGGTGCGCCGGAGCTTGATGTTTGCGGCTGACGAGAATGAGGCTGCTTTCACCTCATTCTCGCTCCAACTCGCTGTCGATTATCTCAAGCGCAGTTGTGCTCCAGCTCAAACTGCAACGAGCCAAAGCAGCCAGAATAGCCAGAACAGCCAACAACAATCTGTGGCGTCAGCTCCCAGTCCTTGCTCTAACCCACTCGAACAATTGACCAAGACAGAAGAATATCAGCTAGGTAAAGCGATTTTTCCCAAATTGCAAGCAGATTCAGGTGGCTACCAAACGATTGATGCCCGTGGCTACCAATTCTTGCTGCGTTATCGTTCGGCTAGCCAACCCGCTCGGCAAGTCACTTTACAACAAGTGTTGCAGCAGCAGCTAGATCCCAGTTGGGTCAAAAACAAAATTGTCTTGATCGGGACGACTGCTAACAGCGTCAAAGATTTGATTTACACCCCTTATAGCAAAGTGGCGAGTGAACAGCGGCAGATGCCAGGGGTGATGGTTCACGCGCAAGCCGTCAGCCAAATTCTCGATGCTGCCAATGGCGATCGCTCACTGTTTTGGTTTTGGCCTCAGTGGGGGGAGGCGCTGTGGATTTGGGGTTGGGCGCTGACAGGAGGGCTTTTAGCGTGGCGTTTGCGGCACCCGTTAGCTTTGGGGTTGGCGAGTGCGATCGCCATTGGCAGCGGTTTTGGCGTTTGCTGTTTCATTGTGGCGCAAGTCGGTTGGGTGCCTTTTGTGCCACCTGCCTTGGCTTTAGTCATGACTGGAGGCGCGATCGTGACTTATCGGGCGCTCTACGCCAGCCGACACGATACCCTCACAGGGTTGCCCAACCGCACACTGTTTCTCAAACAGTTGCAGCGAGATTTGCAACGCAGTCAAGCCAACTCTGAACTTGGGTCTACCCCACCAGAAGCCTGCTTAGCGGTTCTGTTTTTAGATTTGGATCGCTTCAAGGTGGTGAACGACACTATGGGGCACCAGATGGGCGATCGCTTACTGGTGAATGCGACTCAACGAGTGCGAACTTGCCTGCGATCGCACGATCTGTTGGCCCGCGTGGGCGGAGATGAGTTTGCCATCTTACTCAGATCTCTGCGAGATGTACATGAAGCGACCGCGATCGCCGAGCAGATTCAGCAGGTGATGATACCTCCTTTCCGCTTGAACGGTCAGCCCGTCTTCACCAGCGTCAGCATTGGGATTGCCTTGAGCGAAGCGGAATACAACTATCAATCAGAGGATCTGCTACGGGATGCTCACACTGCTCTCTACCGAGCCAAAACTTCCGATAAAGGCGGCTACGAAGTGTTTGCCAGTGGGATGCACCTACAAGTGGTGCAACGGTTTCAGCTAGAAGCAGATCTGCGTCGTGGTCTGGAGCGGCAAGAATTTCAGTTGCACTATCAACCGATCGTATCGCTCGCAACAGGCAGGATTGTTGGGTTTGAAGCGCTGGTTCGGTGGCGACATCCTCAGGAAGGGTTGGTGTTTCCAGCCGCATTCATTCCTGTTGCCGAAGAAACCGGGTTAATTGTGGCCTTAGGACAGTGGATTTTGCAAGAAGCCTGCCAACAGTTACGTCACTGGCAAGATCAGTTTCCCAGCGATCCTCCCTTGATGATCAGCATTAATCTCTCTGGGTGCCAGTTCGCTCAACCTGATTTAGCGGCTCGGATTGAAAAAATCTTGCATACGAACGGCTTGGATGGGCACAGCGTCAAACTGGAAATTACCGAAACAGTAGCCATGAAGGATGTGGAATCAACCATTGGGCTACTGCTGCAACTCAGGTCGTTGAATCTACGCCTGAGCATTGACGATTTTGGTACGGGCTATTCTTCACTCAGCTATTTGCACCGATTCCCCGTGGACACCCTCAAAGTAGACCGCTCTTTTGTGAGTCGGATGAGCGATACCAGCGAAGATGCCACCATTGTTCAAACCATTACGATGCTGGGGCATACCTTGGGGATGGATGTGATTGCGGAAGGTGTGGAAACCGCTGCTCAGCGCACTAAGTTGCAAGCCTTGAACTGCGAGTATGGTCAGGGCTATTTGTTCTCCAAACCCTTAGATCCTGAAGGAGCTACCGCCCTCTTAGCCGCCCAGTTTCAACCTTGGGGCACTCGTTACCTCACTAACTAGCTGCTTTACTGGAGGGATTCTAGTTAACAGTGCGATCGCCTGCATTCCGTTGCGTTTCATCCAGTGGCCACGATGCTTGCTAGTGCTAAGGAGGATGAAACTATTCGTTGATCAGATGCGTCTAGGGGAGAGTGCCTAAATGCGCTCAATCCTGGCTCTGAGCGATGTCAAAACGGGGCCTATCTCCGGAGGGGTTTTGAGGAAGAAATTCTATGTTTAAGCTGGTAATTACTTCCTCCTGCTGTAGACGATTGAGAAACTGTCCTGTATTAGACAATTTCTTTTAACAATTATTTTAAGATCTGCCTCATCTCGTTAGCTTGGCTGAGCTACTTCAGGAAGCATGTTTCGGCCCAGTCTCTTCTATCCTCTATCTGGACTTGGAGGTGCTAGCCAAAGTGAACCACATGATTAGCCCACAGGAGCAAAAGCTCTACAATCACTTGCTGGAATGTGCTGAAGCAGAAACGCCTCGCCAATTGATCGAGCGATTTCGTTGCTTATTCATTCATGGCAGGGGCTATCCAGATGCAGATATGCAAAAGTTGGTGGAGCAGCTAGCAGCTTCCGAAGTAGCCGAGCACAGTTTTCCGTTTATTCTGAATCGCTGTTGCTATATCTGCATTAACCGTTGGCAGTGGCAACCCCGGACTCAGGCTGCGATTCCAGAGCTAGTCGCTCTTTTTGATATTGCGCCCAAGCAAGTCTACTGTCGGGTTGCGAAGCGACTGCAAGAGTTAGCCCAGCGCTTTGTGCAAACCGATCTCTATGCGGCCTTACAGCTTCTGGCACAAGTAATGCAGAGACCGCCAGAACCTTGTACTCCTGTAGGCAACCAACCGCTGAAAGACCTGATTCACCGTTATCCCTATTTATATGATCACTGCTTGCTGACAACCGGAAGTGGGGGAGAGCAACAGCAAGTGATTCGGCAACTGAGAACCCAGCGGCAGCGCCAGTTTGACTTAGATTTGTCCAAGTACATCATTGGTCAAATTCGTCAGTCTCAAGGCATGGGGAAACTAAACCGTGCTGGAGATAGTCTAGGCGATCGCCTGATTGTAATACCAGCCAAAAACCCAACTTTACTAAGTGATGTAGAGCTGGATGTGGCCTTAAAGCAGTTTGCGGGTGGCACTTATCGAAATGCGGCTCAGCAGTTTACGACTTACAGTCGTACCGCACATTCTTATCACGAATTCAAAGATGACTTTTATGAGTATCTAACTGCCGCGATCGATCCTCGCTATGGCAAGCGCTACTTTAACGACCAGTTGTATGCCCAGTTGCAAAACATCTTGCCAGACCACCATACTGAGGCGCTTAATCATTCACTGATTGTCAGTACTTGCCGTAAACTCCTCAACTTCTTAGTGGTGAATAACTCTGACCAAGTTCAGCATTTTGTTTTAGTCGATCTCATGAGCAACATGGGAGTGACCTCCACGATTGGGCTGTTGCTGAAGATTGTCTTGTTCTGTGGTGGCGCTAAGTCTTATCTAGAAAAACTATTCGCTATCTTGTTCCAGCATTACCAGAGACACACCACGGATGGAGTTGAGTGGCTGGTCAAAGCTTTGGAAAATTTGAATGTAGCTTTTAGCACTCACTTTAATGGCGCTAACTTGAGCTATTGATTCAGAGCCAGAGGCCAGGAACCAGAATAGCTCGGATCGTCTAACTCCTTTAAACCTTGGAAAAGCTTCAACTGCTGACACGAATCATTAAAAATCCTTAACAATGGAGAAGCAAACCTTCTGGAAACCGCAGCGTTCACCCATTGTTATGGCTACTAGTTCAAACGATCGCAAAAAACGGATTATGGAGCATCTAGCTCGCAGTACTGG
The DNA here is from genome assembly GCF_014695845.1 of Trichocoleus sp. FACHB-591. Classification (NCBI taxonomy): domain Bacteria; kingdom Bacillati; phylum Cyanobacteriota; class Cyanophyceae; order Leptolyngbyales; family Trichocoleusaceae; genus Trichocoleus; species Trichocoleus sp. FACHB-591. The sequence continues at coordinate 57,844 of NZ_JACJPA010000021.1, read as the reverse complement.
AAAATTTACCCAGCCTAGTTCGCAAAACTCGGACCAACGCAAGCAACAAATTCTCGACCACGTTCGCAGAACCAAAGGCTAATTTCTAGATTTAACCGAGTCATTTACTAGTCATTTACTAGTTGTTGACTGTCATTTATGTTTGCGATCGCTGTTTCTTGGTGCAGAGCCAGGAAGGAGCGATCGCAAAGTTTTAAGGAGCGATCGCGTTGTAGCAACTGGGCGCAGAACTTACTCGGTTGGGGCAGGTAAAGGTTCGGGCACGACGGAGACTTGTAAGGAGCGATCGCCTCGTTGAAGTTGAATCGGTAATGGACGCCCCACGCCACTCTGCTCGACTAAGCGCTGGACTTCATCGGGTGAGCTGACAGGCTGGTTGTTAATTTTCTGGAGCACGTCTCCTGGCTGAATCCCCACTTTATCGGCGGGCGAATTGGGTCCTACTTGCAGAATTAGAATCCCTTCCTGGGCTGGAATCTGAATGTTGCGGCTCTCTAGTTTTTCTCGCACTTCCGGGGTCAGGGCTACCAGTTGTACACCCAGGTAAGGATGTAGAACTTTTCCTTGAGTGATCAGGGTTTGGGCGATCTGTTGCGCTGTATCAATTGGAATGGCAAAGCCAATGCCTTGAGCGCCGCCAATGATGGCCGTGTTGATACCAATCACTTGACCGCGAGCATTCAGCAACGGCCCGCCGGAATTGCCTGGATTAATTGCCGCATCGGTTTGGATAAAGCCAATGCGTTTGTCTGAGACTCCAATATCACTGCCAGAGCGATCGGTGGCGCTGACGACTCCTAAGGTTACGGTTTCCTGCAAGCCTAAGGGGTTGCCGATCGCGATCGCCCACTGCCCTGGCCGGACATTTTTAGAACTCCCCATTTCTACCGTGGGCAGATTGGTGGCTGGAATCTTGACGACAGCAATGTCTGTCACTGGGTCCGCTCCCAACACCTTGCCCTCATAGCTCTGCCCGCCTGGGAAAGAGACCGTCACGACATCCGCTTGGTTAACCACATGAGCATTGGTCAAAATTTGGCCGTCAGCACTCATGACAAAACCGGAACCTGACCCGCGAATCACTCGTTCTCTCGGTGCTTCTGGTCGCCCACCAAAAAACTCTCGTAGAAAAGGATCATTCAAGCCACTTGGGGCTCGGTTTCTTACCCTTTGCGCTGTGTCGATCTGCACGACCGCAGGTTCTACCCGCTCCACAACTTCTACAACAAAGTTGGTGTCTTCAGCAGTGGGAGTCAGCGGACGGTCAGGAGTTTCATTCTTGACGTTGCCTACTCCTTGCTCTGTGCGCGGCTGCGAGGGTAAAAGCCTACTTGCTGGTGTGCAACTGCCCAGTAGTAGCATGCTCATCCCCATCAGCGGTAGGAAACGGGAAAGCGTACTTTTAGAGACTGGGTTGGAGTTGAGCAAAACTTTCAGCAACGCAGGTTTCATCTTCATTAAAATTTGGCTGGCGATCGCGACAATGATGCTTTGTGAGCATCAACTAAAACTTAGCCTTTTTGTAGCAGTCGTGACTAAACTTCTTGGCTGAAAGGGAATTGCTCCCCTCCTAGTGCAAAAAATGGCCCTGGTTCAAAAAATTGGATTTTGACCTGGATTGACGGCGCAGATAAAGTCACTGCCCAGCTCTAGCCATCCTTGCGGATAAGAAGTTGCTGGCCGTTGATTGGCTCCGAGCTGCAAAATGACTTGCAGGAAGTCTACGCGCTCGTGTTTGCTGAGGCCCACCCAATCCGCTCGCTGGGCAATCGGCAGAACCTCGCTAGCAGTAATGCGATCGCTCTCTTTGCCGTGATTAGTCACTAAATAAAAATCCATCCCAACTGTGACTTGAGACCAAAAATCTAAAATTTTGGGCTTGGCTTGCTTGAGTACTGCCACATCACTAGGGAGCGCGACAAGCTGCTCTGCCACTTCCGGAAACTCCAAGGTTTGGTCTTGCACGCTTAATTGTCGCCAGACAATTCCAGAGACTTGATGCTCAATTTGGTAGCGATGCACCGCAGCCCGGAAGTCTCGGTAGGCACTAAATTTTTGAATCGCTTCTGTATTGAGGAATGGAGCTACAACTGGATTCGCTTCCGCACCAGTGGCAGCCAAGTTGAGCCGCTGACCATTGAGACAAGCGCGGTACTCCTCTGCCAAAATCCTGAGCAAATCTTCTGTGGTATAAACCGTTGACATCAACCTAATTTGTTTTCATAAAAAGCAAATCGTTGAATTGGAAGCAGTCACAAGCCCTACAGCACTACATTAGTGTGGCTATAAGCTGTTGTACAGCATTTGCTCCATCACATAGCCTTGATCCAATGATCGCAAAATTTCTTGGGATCTCAATGGACGCCAAGCGTCGGGGCCAAGACTAAATTTTGTTCTAGCTTTTTTGGGTAAGCCAAACTTTAACCAGCTCATCAAGGCACGATTCCAGCGATTAGCCCCCCTGGTAAGGGCGCAACGTTTAGAATAAAGCTGCCATGCACTAATATCAGCGGCACTGGCAAAAGCAAATTAGTGGCTTTATACAGGCACGACGCAATCATGCAGGCTGGACAAATTCTCCAGGGGCGCTATCAACTCCAACAACCGCTGGGGCAACCAGCAGGGCAGACCAGCCAGCAAAATGCCGCCCGCCAAACGTGGCTAGCGATCGATTTGGCATCTAACCAAGCCACAGAAACCCCAGAACCAGTAGTGATCAAGCTCCTAGGCTTCAACCCGCAACTGCAATGGGACAATTGGAAGCTATTTGAGCGCGAAGCCCAGATTTTGCAACAACTTGACCATCCACGAGTGCCTCGGTGCCATACCCAGTTTTCGTTGGAACCAGTAGCAGGTGTGGCTTGGTTTGGTTTTGTCCAAGACTATATCCCTGGTACTTCTTTGCAACAGTTGCTAGATCAGGGGTATCGCTTTACGGCAACTGAGGTTCACCAAATTGCCAGCCAAGTTCTAGAAATTTTGGCAGATTTGCACAGTCTGTGCCCACCTTTATTACACCGGGATCTCAAACCCAGCAATCTGATCCTGACGCCAGAACAGCAAATTTATCTGGTGGACTTTGGCTCTGGACAAAACCAGGCGATCGCCCCAGGCAGCAGCTTCACGGTCGTAGGCACCTACGGCTACACTCCTATGGAGCAGTTTGGCGGTCGCGCTGTCCCTGCTTCCGATTTATACGCATTGGGTGCAACTTTAGTGCATTTGCTCACAGGCGTTGACCCGGCTGATTTACCTCAGCAAAATTTGCGGCTGCAATGGCAGGCCCAGGCTCCTAGTGATCTCAGTCCTGCCTGGACTCAGTGGATTGATACCCTAATCGCTCCTGCGGTAGAGCAACGCTTTTCAACAGCTCAACAAGCTCTAGCGGCTCAACCCCGTGTAGAGGCGATCGCTGATCCAGTAAGTTCGGTAATCCCTACTGTTACAGAGCAGAGGGCGATCGCGGCTCCACCCGCCACCAGTCAGATTCGCATCCATCAGTCTTCTACTACCTTTCAAGTTGAAATCGCTCCTACAGCAGCTTGGTCTGCGCCAGCGCGATTTAGTGGCAGGCTATTACTAACGATGGGGATGCTGTCTTTACCGCTCTGGCTAGCGGTGCTGGCTATTGTGCCCCTGGTTCCTCTAGCCGTCTTTCCAGAAACAATGCTGCCGTTGGTAGTTAGCACGCCATTTCTCCTGTTCTTACACGCATTTTTCCTGGCTGGGTTGGGGGTCTTTAGTTCCTTGGGGCAGGAGGCGATGCAGGTAGGGCAACTTATCCAAGGTCAGCAGTCGCTATCTTTAACTCACCATTGTTTAGCGATTGAGTCTCGTTTTTGGGGGATGAGCTATCGCTGGCAGCATGAACCCACGCGAAATATTCAGCAGGTTAGAAAAGCGGCTCTAGGTAGGATTGCTTTGCAAGCGCTCGGTAAAACCCATCTCTTTGGCCTCGGCTTAGCAGCCGCAGAACAAGAGTGGCTGGTTCAGGAAATGCAAACCTGGCTTCAAACTTACGTTTCGGTGCCTAGTCAAGTAACTGAGTCAAATGAGCTGTAGGCTTATAACTTTTTTGCCAGGCTGGGGCATGAAGCTGAAGTAGTTAGGTCTCGGGAATAGACATAGACTCGTGAAGATGCTACGAATGCTAAGTTAAACGCTAAGCTCAAGACTAGAGCAATCCCAAGGGATTGTGAAAGGTGCACCCTACCAACCTGATAAATTATTTAAGACTGCTATATAGCTTAAAAAGTGGCAATCGCTGCTTTAAAGTGTCAGTAGATAGTGTAGATTCTTACAGCCTATAGAGTTAAAATAGCGAATCTAGATACCGCTTCATTGCCCGTACTACTGACTTAATTGATTGCAGCAACTTGACATGAATTTAGGAATAAGTTTTTGCCAAAAAACTGCATTGAATGATTCAAAAGCATAAGAGATTGTGAAAAACTTTTCACTATGAAAACGTCTACGTTGGCAAAACTGAGAAACTATGTACTTACTGCCAGCAGTTGGCTGTTCAATACACCTGAAAGATCCCTAGATCAAGCCTACGATGCTGCTCTCATGATCAAAGCCATTGAAGATGAGCACTTTCAGGGCAGCAGAATCTCTGTCCGCTCAGATGGTTTTAGCAGTAATGTTTCCTCCTACTTTCAAGCTGAGCTGAGAAAATACCTCAATATTGCTAGATTTAGGCTGACCGAATTTAAAGCAAGTCGCCTATTTGTTGATCTCTCCAATCAAACGACCAACAGCTTTAAATCTACTAATAATTCTCCTGAACAGTTAGCGTATGAAGCGAGAGATAAGGCAGCTATTATCCTCGAAAAGCTAAGGTTTATTGATGAAGTTTTAGCCCGCTACAGCCCACAACGTCCAGCTCCAATCCCTCAGGCTCCACCTACTACTTCCTTAGTGCCTGTAGCGCCCACTCTGCCAACAAGAGTGGAGAACCCAAATAATACAAATGAGTGGGTTCGTTCATCTACGGTGCCTGCACCCGCTACTAAAGTTGATAAAGCCTCGGAAGGACCCAATATTGTTCCTCGATCGATTCTGAGAACTTTTATCCGCTTGAGGCGAGATTTAGACCCTAAATCAGAAGCAGAAGTAGTAGAGAATTTTCGCAATACTAAAGCGCGAACTATTATCTCGATTCGGTTTATTTTATTAGTTATTCTGATTCCTCTACTCACACAACAGGTTACTAAAAACTTCTTCATTGGGCCAGTTGTGGATCGCTTTAGAGATCATAAATCTGCTGAAATCTTCCTGAATCCAGATATGGAAGAAGAGGCTTTTATTGATCTGCAAAAATTTGAGGAAAGGCTGAAATTCAAGAGTTTAATTGGTACTGCTCCTAGACTGACTGGGGAAGACATTGAAACCCAAGTCAAAGAGAGAGCGGTAGAACTGGCAAGAGAATATAGCGATCGCAGTGCCAATGCGATTAAGAATGTCTTTGCCGATCTTTTATCCTTGATTGCTTTTGCTTGTGTGATCACCGCCAGTAAGCGAGAAATTGCAGTCGTCAAAGCCTTTATGGACGAAGTGGTTTATGGCCTGAGTGACAGCGCTAAAGCTTTTATCATTATCTTGTTTACAGATATCTTCGTCGGGTTTCACTCTCCCCACGGTTGGGAGGTAATTTTAGGGGGAGTTTCCAGGCATTTAGGATTACCAGAAAACCACGATTTTATCTTCCTGTTTATTGCCACTTTCCCAGTAATTTTGGATACGGTATTTAAGTACTGGATCTTCCGTTACCTCAACCGAATTTCTCCCTCGGCAGTTGCGACTTACCGCAACATGAATGAATAGTTTCTATAGCTGTCCTAAATTATGTGTGAGATTAGCGGGTTGTGAGGGGCACGCCCCTCACAACCCATTTGGGATAGCTATAGTCTTACGGGGTGATGTGAAAGTGGGACAAGGCTCAATTCCACATCACCCTCACCGCAAAATTAACAGGTCATTTGTCTGGGGTAATGAGGCCGACAAGGCGTACCCCAGCAAACCTGGCCCTCAGGTAAGCTACTAAAGACACTACTGCGCGCACCCACTACAGCATTAGCTCCCACTTGCACGCCAGGGGCGATAAAACAATCGGTAGCGACCCAAGCCCCGTTGCCAATTGTAATCGGGGCCGTCACTAGCCCAAAGGCCGTGTCTTGAAAGTTGTGGCTGCCAGTGCAAAGATACGACTTCTGCGAAATGACAGAGTGATGACCGACTTGAATGCGATCGAGGCTGTAAAAAACCACATCATCCCCAATCCAGCTATAGTCCCCGATCGCGACCTTCCAAGGGTAAGTGAACCGAGCGGTAGGACGAATCACTACTCCTACCCCAACCTCTGCCCCAAACAGCTTGAGCAAACTCCGGCGTAACCCATTGGCTGGGTGAGGCGTGAGCGGAAAGGCGATCGCCTGCACCAACCACCAGATCAGCACGTACCAGCCCGGACGACCGCGATCGAACCTAGATTGGTCGTAGCGCCGCAGATCCATCCAGGCTTCAGGTTCTTGCGCGGTCAGTTGATTGGTTTCGGCTGGAGGATTGGCGATCGCGTCGTTGAGCTGAGGTTCTAGGCCAGGGTTGGGAGTAGAAGTCATAGAGGAGACTGGGTAGGCGCGGCTTCCGGTTGGGGTGCAGGTTGCACAGCTTTGGGTGTGCTGCTCGTGTTGAGCTTGCCACCACAATCGCGTAACTCGTACAACTTGACGCCGATTTGGTACTCATACTGGCTCAATAAGCGCCCGTAGATGTAGCCCGCTTTGCCATCCAAAAAGCCTAGACGGATGATGTAGAACAAAATAAAGCGTAGCAGCGGCTTAAAGGGTAACTGTACCCAAATCTTTTTCAAGAAACGCTTGCGCTGGACTGAGTCGCCGAACAAGTTAGCGCCGATCGTGCCATCCTCACCATTACCCGTAAGCAAGTTGAGGTAAACGCGAGCTTCCCAGTTGGAGTAGCGGTTGTGGCGCTCTAACCAGTGGAACAAGTCGCGAAAGTCTTCGTGCAGCATGTCGTTTTTCAGGTAGCCGACCTTGCCTTCTAAAACCACATGCTCGTGGACTTCGTTGTCCCCTGTGTTGCGGATTTCTTCGGTATTGAGGTTCTCGTAACGGCCCTTGGCGTGTCGGAATAAACGCAGGTTCCAGTCGGGATATTTGCCACCGTGACGAATCCACTTACCCAGGAAAAACACGCGGCGATTCAGGTAGTAGCCGTTGCAGTCGGGTTGCTGAATGACAGCCGCAATTTCATCCCATAGCTCAGGTGTAATCCGCTCGTCACAATCGACGATTAGCACCCACTCGTTGCGGAAGGGTAGATTTTCTAAAGACCAGTTTTTCTTTTTGGGCCAGCGACCATTGAAGTGGAATTGCACCACATTCGCGCCCAGGCTTTCGGAAATTTCGATCGAGCGATCGTTACTTTGAGAATCGACCACAAACACTTCGTCGGCTCTAGCAACGCTAGCCAAACAAGCTGGAAGATTTTCTTCTTCGTTTTTAGCCGGAATTAGAACGGAGACTGGAAGCTTGGAGAGCTTGGAGGTCATGGTAACAATGCCCAGGGTGAACGTGACAAAAAACGAGAAAAAGTAAATGGGAGATTAAACGGGGTCTATCAGTGACAGGTTCGATGGCGCTTCTGATGCCACTGCCAAGCGTGAGACAGAATATCATGCAGGCTGGAATATTGGGGTTGCCAATTCAGCAGCGATCGCGCCTTGTCGCTACTGCCAATCAAGCTGGGGGGATCACCCGGGCGGCGATCGTGCTCAACGGCGGCAATAGATTTCCCAGTTACCTGTTGAGCAACTTCAATCACCTGTCGCACCGAAAAGCCATTCCCGTTCCCCAAATTAAATACCTCACTGTTACCACCTTGCAGCAGATACTCTAACCCTAAAAGATGAGCTGTAGCCAGATCAGCGACGTGAATGTAGTCGCGAATGCAGGTGCCATCGGGCGTCGGATAATCAGTGCCAAAAATTGACACAGACTCTCGTTGGCCCAAGGCGGTCATGAGGACCAGGGGTAGTAGATGGGTTTCGGGGTTGTGATCTTCTCCCAGTAGGCCACCCGGATCGGCTCCTGCTGCGTTGAAGTAGCGGAAACACACAGACTTGAGACCATAGGCGACATCAAAGTCTGCTAATATCCGCTCCACCATCAGCTTACTCGCCCCATAGGGATTGATCGGCTGCTGCGGGTGATCCTCCGGAATCGGTACCGTTGTAGGAACGCCGTAGGTGGCACAAGTAGAGGAGAAAACAAACTGTTTAATCGAGGCGGCTAACATCGCTTCTAGCAGCGTCAACGTCCCCATGACATTGTTTTGGTAATACTTGGCGGGATCTGTGACCGATTCGCCCACATAGGCATAGGCGGCAAAGTGCATCACCGCTGCAATGTTGTGAGTAGCAAAGACTTGGTCTAGGAGGGCGCGATCGCTGGTATCTCCCACCACAAGCTCAACTTTTAGCACCTGTTCTACCAAATCACGGTGCCCGTAGACCAAATTGTCTAAAACTACGACTTCGTAGCCCGCCTGCTGGAGCGCTAAGACCGCATGGGAGCCGATGTACCCTGCTCCACCTGTGACCAAAATTGTGGGTTTGGCTTCTGCCACGTGCAATCCCCCTTAATTTCCAGAACTTTGTTACGAGTCAGGTCGCTTAGTGCCTGAAGCACTGAGTTCAGGTTGTTTGCTGTCTGAGGTGGCTAGCATGCCTTGAATGACAGCCTGTAGATAACCAATTTGACAGTAAGCGTAGACAAAATTATCAAAGCGCTGGGCTGGGTCAGCAAAATATTTGAGGGATTTATACAACCCTCGCACTAGACGCTCTCCACCCCGGCGTAGCTGGCCTGCTCCGGTACGGCCTGACACTTTTTCGCGGTAATGCTCACTAATCCCCTGCCACCAGCCTCGATTCAGGAACCAAGCAGCTTTGGTGCGCTCCAAAGAGACGTTGTGAGCCACTAGCGCATCGGGAATGTAAGCGACTTGCCAGTCTCGCTTTAAGGCTTGCTCAGTCAGGTAGAGCTCCTCATTGGAGAGGAGGTTCTTGCCTACCCGTCCTAAATTGACATCAAACCCACCAATTTGATCTAAGAAAGTCCGACGCACCGAGTAGTTGAGGCCTCGCGGGGTGAGATTGGGGTTTTGAATTTGGACGATCGCGTCACCTAAGTCATAGTCGCCCAAGTTTGCCGCCAATCCAGGAGACAACCAGCGCGGAGCCGTGACATTTGGAGGCCAAAGCAATGTCACCTTCCCGCCCGCGATCGCGAGTCTTTCATTGCTTTGGTAAGCTCGATAAAGCGCACTCAGCCATCCTGGGCTAGCTTCTGCATCATCATCTAGATAAGCAATAATGCTACTTCTAGCCACCTTCGCCCCAGTATTGCGGGCGACCGAAAGACCGGGAACGGGCTCGTAAATGTATTGCAAGCGGGGATGAGACAAACGCGCTTCCACAATCTCGCGGGTGCGATCGGTAGAGGCGTTATCCACCACAATCACTTCAAAATGGGGGAAATCCTGCTCCAGCAGGCTATCAATTGCTGCACCTAAATATTGCTCCCGGTTATGGGTACAAATTACGGCAGAAATCTGCGGATCAGGCATATAGTCAAGCTCCTGCAAGTCAGCTCTCAACACTTACTGATACTGAGTGATGCACTTGATTCAGTGACAACTCAGCTACAAAGTGGCTGTCTCAGCTATTTCTATTTACCTCATAAACCCGCAGTTACTAAGTCAATTTTTGATGAAGATATTTAAACTAGCGCAAAGATCCGACGAGGCGGCTGGATCAAAACAGGTCTAAAAATAGAGCTAAAGCCTTACGCAGTCAATACTTAGTGCTCTTGGATGTGACTGTGAAGCACGATCAGAGTTTTTGCGAGGCGACCTAGACGAGCTTCGAGTTGCCGCTTACGAGCTAAGAGTTGACGGAGGCGTTGATGACGAGCGATCGCTAAACCCACACTAGCAACCTGCTCTGGCGGACAAGGCTTTGACCAAACTTTCCCATCCCCATCTAGACCACAGAGTTGATAACCGGGTTGAGGAGATTCACAAGTCACGTTAGTTTGCGGCATGTCGCAAAGTTCTGCCACGTAGCTCATCAGCGAGTCTACCTCTGCAGGTTGTACTCCTGCAGTTTCCTCAGAGCCTGCCTCTGGTTTGCGTGGGTGGGACTCTAGCCAACCGTCTACAATTGGCCCTTCAAGGTAAAGCTCTTGGATTTGCTGCACCACTTGATTCAGCGCCGTATACCAACCGGAAGCAGTCCCTTCAATTTCCTTGAGCAAGTTCAAGGCCAGCGCGGGATTAGCAGCATGGCGATGACTAGTAAAGTTAGGAACCTTGAGCCTTGGCAAACTGGGAGTCTTGTCGTGGTCGGCGGGAAAAGGCTGCACCGCGATCGCTGCCTGACTTGGAGCACCACTTTGGGGCTTGGAGCCGACCGTAAACGAATAGGCACGATTTCCAGAAGAGGCAGGTTGACCCGGTGCAGCAGCGGGACCTTTTAGCTGATGAAGAGTTGCCTCGATTCGTTGTAGATCTGGGTTCATAATTTCGTTACCTTACTCCTAGAAATCCGCCCTGATGCGTCGCTCAATCTCTCTACTGAAATTTCTCTGCTTAGGAGTTGAGTTTATCGTAACTTTTTGACTCCGCAAGCTATTTAACCGACATTAACCTTGACGGCATTGTAACTGGTGGCGATCGCAGAAAATTATAATTTTCTCTGAGTTCGAGCAATTCTCATCTGACTCCAAACTTTGCCTTGCCACTCCCGCTCCCATTGATTTTCAAGCCTTGCCATGAACTTACTGCCTCATTCCACTTCCTCACTATGCTTAGTCACTGGCCCCGCTCGCTCTGGCAAAAGTGAATGGGCCGAAGCTCTGGCAACCCAGTCAGGCAAAGCCGTGGCTTATGTGGCTACTGCTCAAACAAACCCTAATGACCCAGAGTGGCAAGCCCGGATCGAACGGCATCGCGATCGCCGTCCAGAAACGTGGCAAACGGTTCAAGAGCCTGTTGAGCTAGTCACAGTGATTCAGCAGGCGCAACCAGAACAATGCTTGCTGGTGGACTCGCTAGGAACCTGGCTTGCTAACTTGCTAGAGCAAGACGAGACGGCTTGGGAGCAAACTCAACAAGCTCTGCTACACAGCCTGCAACAAACCCAGGGTCAAATTATTTTAGTGGCCGAAGAAACGGGCTGGGGCGTGGTGCCTGCCTACCCGATCGGACGAACTTTCCGCGATCGCCTCGGCACTCTGGTGCGCTACATAGGAGCGATCGCGGGTGCTACTTATCTGGTGACAGGTGGTTACGTGCTCAATTTGACTCAGCTAGGCACTCCACTATCTATGGTCTTAGCGGAAAGCGCTAAAGGGGACGCTGAAAAGCGCGAGAGATAAATCGTAATTAAATCTAAAGATATTAGTGACTTCAGACTGAAGCTAAGTTGCGAGAATTACAATCAGGGGCAGATAGCAATAGCATGGGACTAATCCTTGCTATATAAAGACTTTGGCACCTCAAGCTCAACCTTAAGTGAGAAGTCTAAATGTTAAAACACGTGCCATAAATTTAAGCAAATCAAATCAATTTATTCAGCAGTATTAACCTCTTCATAACTTGGCAAAACCAAGCGTTGGTTGCACTTATGGCATCGGAACAGCAAGTTAGACAGTATCTGGCCTACTGGTTTCAGTTAGGTAAGAAAGTTGTGATTGATAATGGTCAAACTGCTTTACTGCCAGAACCTGTCATTCAAGGCGATCGCTACAGCCAAGAATTTGAAGATTGCTGGCAACTCGTCCGCGCTCCAGAATCAGGAGACTGCCATCTAGAAGGCACCCATCAAACCATTGCCGAATTGCTCTCTCCTGCCTGGGACATTATGGGTTGTGCCCGTTGCTCCATGCCCGTACCTCTACCCATCATTGGCACCCCTGACTTAGAGTGCCCCTGCATCGACTTACCCAACTGGCCGAACATGGAAGTGCCCCTGCCACGGGCACCCATCAGTAGCCAATCTCGCTTGATTGAAATTCGCGATCGCTTAATGAAAAGCCAGCGCCAGCGGGCAACCGCTGAAGATAACGAGTCGAGAGCCAGTTAAAAATCAGCTAGAAATCACCTAAGGCTCAGGCAGCAGGTTATGAGGTAGAAATCAGCTCTGTAGCCTGTCGTCGTGGGACTTCATAGGTGAAGAAATCGTAGGCCATTTCTGTGTTGGGGAAAATAGCCCGTGCTTCATCTTGCAAATCACTCAGTTGAATGGCATTGCCCGGAGCATAACGGGGGCTAAAGTGCGTCATGATCAACCGCTTCGCCTGAGCTGCTAGCGCGACTTGAGCCGCCATTGTCGAGGTGGAATGTAAGCGCTGATAAGCCAACTCCGCATCTTGATGGGCAAACGTAGCCTCATGGATCACTACATCTGCCTCTTGAGCTAGCTCCACCGCGCCCTCACAAAAAATTGTGTCTGTGCAGTAAGCAATCTTCCGACCCGCTTCTGTGGGGCCACAGAGTTCGGATCCATTAATTTTGCGGCCATCGGGTAGCGTCACCGTCTCACCCCGCTTCAGCTTGCCGTAGAGCGGCCCCGAAGGAATACCCAGAGCCTTTGCCTTTTCTACATCGAAGCGCCCCACTCGATCCTTCTCCACCACGCGATAGCCAAAACTCGTAATCCGATGCTTTAGCGGCCCACAACTAACCACAAACTCATCGTCCTCATAAATCACTCCCGGTTGCACCGTGTGAACCTTGATCGGATAGGAAAAATGCGTTTGTGAGTAACGCCCGCTGGCCCGCAAATATTCATCTAGTCCGGGTGGGCCGTAAATATCAATCCGAGTTGGGCTTCCCGCCAATCCACAACTCGCCAACAACCCCATCAAGCCAAAGATGTGATCTCCGTGCATGTGGGTAATAAAAATGCGGCACAACTGACTAACTTTGAGGTCACTGCGTAGGAACTGGTGTTGAGTGCCTTCCCCACAATCAAACAGCCAAACTTCTGCTCGTTGGGGTAAACGCAGGGCCACGCTCGAAACATTGCGCGATCGCGTGGGGACTCCAGAGCTAGTTCCTAAAAACGTTATCTGCAAAGCCGAGTTAACTCCAATGTTTCTAGTTGTGGCGTTTTGACGGATGGCGTTTCCACTTCTGGCATGTTCACTTCTAGCAACGTGCCAATTGCTTTCCCAACTATAGCGGAGAATCCTGATGCCACGGCAAAGAGAGCATTTAGGGCAGCGATCGCTGTTTCTCCACTACCGCCTGCCGAAACCCCAGCACCACAAAGATATTCGACAGAGTCAAGAAAAACTCCGCTCCACCATGTAACCAATCAATATCCGCCAAATTTGCCCCATAAGCCACCTTGGCATAAATCCCTGCCGGAATCGTCACCGCCACAAACAGCAACGTCAAATAAAACCCAATCAAAGCCAACCGAGGCGTTTGCCCAGAACGAGTCAAAAACCAGAGAAATCCCAAGTAGGGAAAGAGCGATATAGCGAAAAGAGATTCTTTAGACATGGAAGTGGTGAGGAGTGAAATGTGATGAGGAATGAAAGAGGAGTTATGAGTTGGGGTTAGGAATCTGCTTGGATATCGAAACACTCACAAATAGACCCGTCTGGAGGGGGTCTGGGGGACGCAGCCGTCCCTCAGCGGGGGTTTGGGGGCGAGTGCCCCCAAGGTTCGGACTTTAAAGTTGGAACTATGACCGAAATTATTCTGAATCTAGAGGCGTAACCACATCACCCTTCCGGCTCGCCCGCCAAATCCACCACCCCGCCAAGCACAACGTAAAATTCCCTGCCACCGTCATTGCCGCTTGCAGCGTCACCAACCACTCCAACGCAGCCACATTATCAAAAAAGTGCCAAGTACAAGCACACATCGCACTCACCAAAGCAGGCAACATTCCCAAGGAAAGCGATCGCCAAGCTCGATTTTGGCTCACCTCCGCATAAGTCCAAATCAACCAAATTGCCGCCATCCACTCCAGCACACTAGAAATGTGAATAATCCAAGTGGGAATTGAAAGTGCGTGCATGTTAGCCACCCATCACCCAAACTGCAAGTTCAGACACAAACTTGTGTCCCTAACTTTTTATGCTACCGCTTCCGGAACTCCGGTATTGTAAGGGTGACAGTACGGGAGTCAGAGGATGGAATCAGTACGGGCGGTCTTGTGTGGCTATTATGGCAAAGGCAATGGGGGAGATGAAGCCCTGCTAGCCTCGCTGCTGCAAATGCTCCCTAACCATGTCACCCCAATCGTGCTGTCCGGCGACTCTGCCCAAACTCAAGCGGCTTACGGCGTAGAAGCCTGCGATCGCAAAACGCCTCAAGTTTTAATTCCTGCCCTCAAGCAAGCCAACGTACTCATTTGGGGCGGTGGTAGCCTGATGCAAGACGTAACCAGCGCCGCCAGCCCAGTTTATTACGGTGGGTTAATGGGACTCGCGCAGCGGTTTGGCCTCAAGACCATTGCTTGGGCGCAAGGTATTGGCCCTCTAAATCGCAGCTTTACCCGCTGGTTAGCTCGTCAAGCCTTTACCAACTGTGATGCCGTAAGCGTGCGGGATCAAGGGTCTGCTGCTCTTTTGTCTGAATGGCAGGTACCATTCCTGCTTGCGCCTGACCCCGTGTGGGCCTTAGAAGCCAAACCTGTTGAAGGACTGTGGGATCTGCCAGCCCCACGAGTGGCTGTGGCGCTGCGATCGCACTCCTCATTGACCCCAGAGCGACTGGCGATCCTGACCCAGGCTTTAATAGATTTTCAAAAGGCCACCCAAACTTGTATTTTGCTTGTACCCTTTCAAGCTGCCCAAGACTTAGCGATCGCCGAAACCATTCAGCCTCAACTGCCTGGACCCAGCAAAATTCTCAGTTTGAGTGATCCCCAGCAGCTTAAAGGCGTGTTTCGGGGTGTAGAAATGGCGATCGCGATGCGCTACCACGGCCTAATTATGGCCGCAGCCGAGGGGTGCCGCTGTTTTGCCCTCAGCTACGACCCTAAAGTGAGCCAACTGATGAGTGAACTGGATATTCCGGGTTGGGATTTGCTTGGCAACTCGCAGCATGCCCCGATCCCAAGCGATCCCCGCACCATTAGTCAAGCTTGGGTCGAGCATTATGCCAACGGTGCTCCTCTCTCGGCAAATCAAATTCATTCCTTAGTGGATCGGGCTTTAATGCACCGCGACTTGTTGCATCAAGCCCTACGAGGTTTGTAGAGTCTGCCTGACCCAGCTAACTAATATCAATTTAAAGAATTCAGATGGCTGAGAAGTTGCTGCTGAAGTGGGAAATATTTCTTGGATTTGGGCTTCCTAATCAACGTTGGATTTCGGACAATTTTCAACCATTGAGAATGACCTTAATTAATTTAATCTTGAGAAAAATTAATAATAACTTTCAAAATCCCTGATTTAAGGCTAGACCTAGAGCCTTGATTCCGCTAGATTTTTTAATGTTCGGTGTGCTCTCTCTGTTGAAAAACTCCTTAACCCTGAGTCGATTGTCCGTCCTTAACTTTTAGTTTTGGCTAATTTTCAATTTTTAATAATTTCTTGGGCAATACAGCCGTAATGGTTTTCGGATGCTAGCCTACAAGATTAACTAACAATTTGCCTGTGTTGCAGATACTGAAGTTCTGACTTGGTCGAGCTGAGGTTGCAACGTAGGTCAGGCTATCTATTTAGCTTGTTACGGATTACGGAGAATTGAGTGGCTCCTGCCTGCTAGTCCCGAAAAGGCGGTGCTCAATCTGGACTAGGATTCCTTACCTTTTGGATGAGAGTGATGAGTGAAGCTGACACCCCAACGAATGGCCCAGAGCTACCGAAGCCAAACGATTTCAACGTTGTTGATCCTGCCCCTGCTGAGTTCAGCGCCGAGCCGACGGATTTGCCGCCCCAACGGTCAGAGATGCTAGAAGATGACTGGCAAACCGTCGATTTCCCGAATGCTATCAGCATTGATGCGATCGCCCATCCTGTCGTTGAAGTTGCCTCGGAGAGCCGCGAGCCTGAATCTGAGTTGGCGGAGTCGCTGGTTTCCCTCTCCCTCCCAGAGGTGAATGAAATTGTCACCATCATGCAAGAGCTACAACAGCGCAACGGCTACTTGCTGAGCCGCGTGACTCAGTTGGAAGTAGTTCTAAACGAGTGCCAAATCACGCTGGAAGCTCAAGCCAGCCGCACTCAAGAGCAAGAAACCATTCTGGCCCAGCAAAGCGAGGAACTGACCGCAGCAGATGAGCATATTGCCCGCTTGATGCACGAATTGGAATGCTCTCATCAAGCGGCTCAGCGCCAACAGATTTTAGTAGAAACTATCACGGCTCAACTGGAGAATAGCCAGGAACGAGTAGCTCAGCTAGAGCGCGAATGTGCTTTGACGCAACAGCGTTACAACGAGCAAACTCACGCTGTGATGCAAGCAGAAAATATCTGTCGAGACTTGCGATCGCGCCTGCACCGCCAACAGCGCTACACATTGCAATTCAAAGCAGCTTTAGAAAAGTGCTTGGATGTTAGCTCTCCTTGCCATGAAGCGCATCCTGACCTAACCGCTGCTAGTGCGATCCCTAGCCCGACTAAAGCTCGTTCCCCGCAAAAACCTGCTGCTGCCTCAGACCCCGCCTTTTTGCCCAAAGTAGACTCGATTCAGCCCTGGTCAGCGCAACCTTGGCTGCTGGATGCCGACTTAGAGGGTGAGGGAGACTTTGCTGCGTCAGCGTCACCTCTGAGTTCTACCACCGCAGATGCTGTCTCTGATTGGTCAGGAGTTGGGTCTGACTTGGCAGACGATTCCTTGCTAGAACTGCCATCCGCGATCGCACCTATTTTGCAAGATTTGTTGTCATCTCCCGCTACCGATACCTCAGATCCTGATGATCTCAGTGCCAATCATCCTTTATGGGATCAAGCGATCGCGAATTCCCAGGCTCAGCTTTCGATTAGTTACAACCTCAAGAAGAAGATATCAGAAGCCGCTGAGACCGCAGAGCAAGCAACTTCTGAGCAATCTCCGGCTGAAGTGATTTTGACCTCTGAAACTACTGAATCTGAAACCGCTAAATCTGAAACCGCTAAGTCCGAAACCATCACACCTGAAGCAGTTGCAGAAGACGAACTCATCATTATCGATGATGAATTGATCAGTCCTACCGTCATCGTTGAGGCTAACCCGACAATTGAGATAGAGGCGATCGCCCCGTTTGATGCAGCTAATTGGCAAGAGGATTTGCCAGAGGAGCCAGAGGATCTCGTGGAGGCTACATTGCTGGAGCCAACTACCTCTGGAGAAGAGGTCGTCACTCCACTCACGTTCGGCACTAATCTTCCTGAAGAAGAGGAACTTTGGCACGATTTAGCCAAGCTGATTGATGTTGCAGAAGTAGCACCTGCTGCTACACCTAGGGCTACGGCAGAGACCAGCGAGCCACCCACAGACCAGTCGAAGGCGAGCGCAGACCCAGGCGAGTCAACCAGTATAGCCTCTTTTACCTTTTCCTCTAGTTGGCCCTCCCCCACCCTGTATCCCCTGCGATCGCACAAAAAACGCGCTTCAATGGCGGCGGTAGAGCTACCCAGCTTTCCCCAGCCTCGTTCTTAGTTGGATTGAGACCTAACCCCCAGCCCCTTCCCTACGAGGGAAGGGGAGCAAGATTTGCAGAACTCACGTTATCAACCTTTCTTGCCTGCTAAAGGGCTACTCGTGCCAAGGTTGGGAGATGGGGATATCTCAGGTGCCTCAGGCTGAGAGGCAGAGAGGTTGGGCAGCGATCGCCTGAGGCTAACTTGAGGACGACCTAGGCCCGCCGTTAGCGCATAGTTCCAGCTCAACAACCACAACCAAAAGCCAGGGTAGTGCGTCTCGAGCCAAGGTTGGCTCGAGCGGGTCAGTGAAGGTAGCCAACTACCTACTAAGCTGCTCATTAGGGCAGCAACGGTAAAGTTTACATAGCTACCAATCCAGCGGAAAAAGTCTTTCGGGCCAGCCAGTTGCCAGATCCAAACCAATAAGGCAGGGTTTTGCCAAGCGGCTTGGATCGCCATGCGGTTAAATGACACCCAATCGGCTCGGTCTTTGATAAACGCATCTGCTACAGCTGGAGATTCGGCTGCGAGAATGCCAAAGAAGGTATTCAGCATGGCGTTGATGCGCTCTGGTGGCAGGAAGCGGTGGGTGGGCACCATCATGCCTTTAGAGAACAGCCAGGTAACGGAGACATTGCTTTGAAACGTATGGATGCGATTGAGGTGCTTAGCGCTGAGCAAATCATGCTGCAAAGCCGTATCAAGCAAATGCGTTAAACGGCCCAAGTTTCGCACCAGTGAGCCAAATCCCGTGAAAACCAAAGGAGACTGCAACGAAGCAGCATCCCCAATCGCCACTAATCGATCGAATGCGACTTGGCGATCGCGACTGCCGACCGTGAAGTGCCCTGGAATATAACCAAACGTCGGCTTGCGCCATATCAACTGGTCCATATCGCAGCGGCGATACTCAGGCAGAATCGTAAAAAAGTCCTCGTACATTTCCAGCAACGAGCCAGGATTATCAGGATGTACCTGATGGTAGTGGAATAGATAAATTGTGAGTTCCTCGCCCTGAGCGGGAAACAACTCCCAAATCAGTTGTCGCCCTTTAGAAATGTCGCCATGACTGTTGAGCACATCGCCATACTTGGCATCCCACACTTCTGGCTCGAAACCACTCGCGATCGCGGCTCCTACCGTGGGGCAAACGCTGTCAAAGGCTCGACCGCCATTCAGTTGCCAAGCGATCGGGGAAGCAGTACCCATTGCATCGACGAGCAAGCGGCCTGTGACTTGTTTGGGCGATCGCGTTGGTACGTGAGTCAAGGTCACAGTCACTTGCTCAGCGCTGACATCAGCTCGGACAAACTCAGTTTCGTCCCAAACTTCACCCCCTGCCGCTCGGAATTTGTCGCCACAAACTCGCAATAGCTTCTCAGCATCAATCCCTACATTCAGAACAGTCGGCGTGTGCAGAATTGGAGCCTTGGATTGGGGCGGATTGTTAGCATCAAAAAATTTATGAAATCCGTCGATATATTCTCTGGCAATCACGGATTCAAAGTCAGCAGGCGTAAACAGTCCCAAATCAATCAAGCTCTGGAATTCATCACGAGAAATATTCCATTCTCGGTTCATACGACCAAAGGGCAAGCGCTCCACCAACAGCACCCGGTAGCCCAGCCGAGCCATCACCGCTGCATGAATCACTCCCAACGCGCCACCAATGTAAATCAAGTCGTAATCGACATTGGGGTTTTGCAAATCTGAATTCCTAGCTTCTCGCCCTTCCCGACTCGCTTCTGAGCGAAAAATTACCTGTTGCGGCTGCTGAGGATTACGCACTCCCTCGCGCCAGCGCTGCTCCCACCAGTAAACGCGAGTTAAGTCATACTCCCCATTCGGCATTTTCTGGAAGAACTTCACCGTTTGGGGATAGCGAGAAGCCAAAGCTTCAAAGATCGATTGCTGCGTTAGGTCGATCGCAGGTGGCACAGGATATTGATTCGGAAACTGCTGCCTAATCTCGGTCGTAAGTTGCTGGAGAAATTTCTGCTCTCCCGGGATTGCGATCTCTGCCCACCGGAAAATCTTTAAGTAAGTTGTTCGCTGTAAAGACCAGACAAAAACTGACAGCTCTGAGTCTAGGACACTCGCTGAGTCTGAAATTGTCTTAGATGCCGTTGTAGTCCTGGAACATCTAACGCGGAAGCCATTGGGCGTCACAATCTTCTCGCCCAGCTCTGAGTGAAAGTCTTGTTGTAGCCACTGACACACAGCTTCTGTGTCTGGGGTAGGAACTTCAATATAAAGAATTTCTTTCATCGTGGGGATTATTTGGGGGATTTACTCCAACAAATTACGTAGCAAGGCAGGGTTGACAGAACCCCAAATTACGTTAAACTTCCGAATACTAAATTACTTAAGAAACTTTACAACATTCTCATATAGCTTCTAGGCGGCGATCGACTTAATTAACTAGCCATGAATTATCCCATCCCTGTGAATTCTGAAGAAATTGTTGCACTTCGCCAAGAGCCAGTTGACGAAGAGTTGGTGGCCGCTGCGATCGCGGGTGTGGTCCTAATTACACGCTCTGAAGGTCGTTCTTTAGAAGATTTAACAACAGAAGTGCTTACAGACGACAGCTTGCTCGATGCGGCTCAACGACGTTGGCTCAGCGACATCGTGGCTCAAGCCTGGCAAAGCCTACCATAGTTCTGGAACGAGTTCTTTACTTATGCAATTAAGAGCGTTGAAGCGAACCAGCGGCTAATGCAGGATCTGAGTGCCCAAATTATTCGAGCTTGGCGCGATCGCGTCGGCCCTAAACTATTGCCACTGCTCTCTACAGTACGGCTGGGCGGTTTAGTGTTGGCGGGTCTAGCTCTCTGGGGCTTTGCCGAAATAGCCGATGAGGTTCTAGAAAAAGAAACGCAAGCATTCGATACGACAATTTTGCTGAGCCTGCGGGAGCTACATAACCCCCTGCTCGATCGCCTCATGATCGCAATTACGTTTCTAGGAGAACCCACAGAGCTGACAATTATGAGTTTGGCCTTAGGGGCTTGGCTGCTCTGGCGAGGTCAACGCTCTGAAGCGACTACATTAGCGATCGCGGCAGCAGGGGCAGCGGGACTCAATGTTTTGCTGAAGGATGTGTTTGCGCGTGCCCGTCCCGCGTTGTGGGCCAGGATTGTGGATGTGAAATATTACAGCTTTCCTAGTGGTCACGCCATGCTATCGGTGGTGGTCTATGGGTTGCTGGGTTATTTGCTGGCGACTCACTTTAAGCGGTGGCGTGTCGGGATTCTGATCTCAACAGCAGTTCTAATTGCCGCGATCGGGTTTAGTCGGCTCTATTTGGGCGTTCACTGGCCCACCGATGTTTTGGCAGGTTATGCAGCAGGTTTGGTGTGGTTGATGACCTGCATCCTCAGCATCGAAATCTGGCGACACCGAGGCACAATACGAACTCAAGAGGCAGCACGCCCGAAGTCAACCAGTATTAAGTGAGTAAACGCGAAGTAAGAAAAGTGGTCATTCTACCAGCCCTCACCTTAGGCTGGAGAAGAAAAGAGTCTCCACAGCTATCTTGGTTAACCCAGTTAGCAATAGAGCAGTTGCGCGGCCTTGAGGCCCTCTTGAATACAATGGACAGTTCATCTTCCAGTTAATATGCAGAAAATTTTCACAGCTCACGAATCTGACACTCTCTTTGCAGGCAAAACTACGATTGGGGTGCAGACGCTATTTTTAGGTGAGCGGATTGACATCAAAGTCTTAGAAAAAGGCGATCGCCTAGCCGTTTTACCTTTAGTGGTGACCGCAGGAGAGCAAGGTTGTGCAGTGATATTTCGTTATGGAGCTGTGGTGCTCTTTAACTTAACTCCAGAAGAAACTGACGGTTTTCTAACCAATCTCAAGCCTTCTGTAATTGAGCCGTTTGAAAAACCGGAAACGGAAGCCGATCAGATTCAGCTCAGCCCCGCTGATGCCTCTCGGGTGAAAGACGGCATTATTCTTCTGAGCGAGTTTACAGTAGAGCGACTGCAAATTGTAGCTGATGTTTTGGCGAAAAGCGTGGTTTTGTCCCACTACGAAGCCAGCATTTCCGATTTCTTCGATCGCATTGAACCCCTAGCGGCTGACCTGCAATACCAAGGCCGAGGCAAACGCCAAGACCGAGAATTGCTGCGCCATATCGGGGGCACATTGTTGATTCAGCACAAAATGGTGGGACTGGTAGCCTTTGGCGAAAAGCCAGAAACCCTTTGGGAGCGCCCAGAATTAGAGCGCCTCTACCTCCGCATGGAAGATGAATATGAAATTAGCGAACGCAACTTAGCCTTACAACGCAAATTAGAGTTGATTTCGCGCACCGCTGAAACTGTGCTGGATTTGCTGCAACGCAATAGTAGCCAGCGAGTAGAGTGGTACATCGTTATTTTGATTGTGGTCGAAATTCTGCTGACCCTGTATGAATTATTTTTCCGAGGCTAACCACGCGGCTCAAACCGCTTCAACACAGTCAGCACAAAAAGCACCATGAGGGCAGCGATTAAGCTGAGGGCTAGCAAACCACAACCTGCGGCAATCCCTAACCCTGCTGAAACCCAGATTGCCGCGGCAGAGGTCAGCCCTCGGATACGCACTTGCTCAGATTTGTGCTTCGCCTGCTGGAGGATTTCCCCTGCTCCCAAGAAGCCAATTCCGGCGGCTATACCTTGGATGACGCGACTAAGAGCATCGGCACTGGCTTCGGTTTGCCCTAATTGGATAGGAATGAGCACTAAAAGCGCCGAGCCAAAACTAACGAGCATGTGGGTTCTTAGGCCAGCGGGTTTATGGTGAATCTCCCGCTCAAAGCCAATGACGCCACCAACGAGCAAAGCCAAACTCAGTCTGGCAACGATGTTGACTAAGGCGTCCCAAGTAATTGGATGAATAACAGTCAAGGTTTACCAACGAGCAATCAGGATTGTAGCTCTCCACTGTACTATTCTTTCGAGCCCTCAGGTGAGCTAGCGATCGCCTCTGGAATCGTACATAGCTGAAACCAACGCACTTCTGTAGTAGTCAACATCAGTTTCCTTGCCTGTCAACCCAAAGAAACATGAATTAATCTCTTGCAACCCTAGAAGAGCACAGGAAGGTGCGGGTGACACAATTTATACAATCAACTTTATTAATAGTTACTTTCTGAAACATTTGAATAAATTAAAGAAAGTTCATTTTAAGATAGGGCTAATGTTAAAGCTTTTCACTCTGGAGGAGTCTCCACTTCCTCCCAGAGATAGAAGCAGTGGAAGAGCATAAACGCTGGTAAGTTGGGTGCATCTCCGTGTCCAGTTGTTTTTCTGCCACCGTCCTCTAAATAACTGCGAAGTTTCCGGGAGGGTCAGTGTCATAGAACAACTTATTAGTTGGCAGGAGTGAAATAGTGCACATAGAGACCCAAACGGCAGCAGTAAAAGCGACAGCAAGTTTTGATCAACCGTTATTAGACCCTTTTTTTACGCTATCTCTGGATTTGCTTTGTGTGGTGGGTTTCGACGGCTATTTCAAGCGCTGGAATCCAGTTTGCGAAAAAACCTTGGGTTTTACTGCTGCTGAGCTACTCGCTACTCCTGCAATGCAATTTGTGCACCCTAGCGATCGCGCTCTGACCAAAGCTTATATCCAGCAACTACTCCTGAGTTCAGAACCCATTTGTTTTGAGAATCGCTGCTTGTGCCAAGACGGTTCCTATCGTTGGTTATCTTGGAAAGCTCAAGCGCTGCCAGAGCAAAAATTGATTTATGCCACCGCCCACGACATTACGGAACGCAGGCGATCGGCGAAACAACTGCGCTCCAGTGAGGAAAGATTTCAGCTCCTGGTAGAAAGCGTCAAAGACTATGCCATTTATATGCTCGACTCAGATGGTGTGGTCATTAGTTGGAACACAGGTGCAGAGCGGATCAAAGGCTACA
This sequence comes from Trichocoleus sp. FACHB-591, assembly GCF_014695845.1. NCBI lineage: Bacteria > Bacillati > Cyanobacteriota > Cyanophyceae > Leptolyngbyales > Trichocoleusaceae > Trichocoleus > Trichocoleus sp. FACHB-591. The sequence continues at coordinate 34,251 of NZ_JACJPA010000021.1, read as the reverse complement.
GTGCAGAAGAAGTGATTGGTCGGCATTTCTCTTGTTTTTATCCACCCGAACAAGTCCAAGAAGGCAAACCTGCGTGGGAGCTACAGCAAGCCGCTACCTTGGGTCAGTGCGAGGTGGAAGGCGAGCGGGTCCGCCGAGATGGTTCCAGATTTTGGGTGAATGCGCTCATGATCGCGCTGCGGGATAACCACGGCCAACTCCAAGGCTTTGCGAAAGTGACGCGAGACATTACCGAGCGTAAGCAAACGGAATCGATTCTGCAACGAGCCTTTGATCAACTAGAAAAGCGGGTCCACGAGCGGACTAGCGAGCTATCCCAAGCAAACTTCATGCTCAAGCAAGAAATTGCCGAGCGGGAGCAGATGGAAGCAGCGCTCAGGCAGTCAGAGGCGCAACTAAAGCAGCAAGCTCAACAGCTAGAGTCCACCTTACATGAGCTACAACGGACTCAATCTCAACTGGTTCAGTCGGAAAAGATGTCCAGTTTGGGCCAGTTGGTCGCAGGAGTCGCGCACGAGATCAATAATCCGGTTAGCTTTATTTACGGCAACGTCAAGTATGCCGACGAGTATGTCCAGACAGTGCTGCATTTACTCACGCTCTATCAACAACAATGTCCCGCTCCGGTGGATGAATTGCAAGCGGCCCTGGAAGGGATTGACTTAGAGTTCCTAGCCACAGACTTACAAAAACTGCTGCAATCGATGAAAGTTGGGGCGGAACGGATTCGCGAAATTGTCTTGTCTCTGCGAAACTTCTCGCGCTTGGATGAAGCGGAAATGAAAGCAGTAGACATTCATGAAGGTCTCGACAACACGCTTTTGATTCTGAAAAATCGGCTCAAAGCCCATGCGGGTCATCCTGGAATTACGGTGCTGCCAGAATATGGCGACCTCCCCCTCGTGGAGTGTTACGCTGGACAGCTCAACCAAGTCTTCATGAATATTTTGAGTAACGCAATCGATGTTTTGGAGGACTCCCAAGACCAGTCTGCTGAGCAGCCAGGGGTGATTCATGTTTGCACGACCGTGCAGGCCGATCAGTGGGTAGTCATTCGTATTGCTGACAACGGGCCTGGCATCAGTGAAACGGTGCAACGGCGACTCTTCGACCCCTTTTTTACCACTAAACCAGTCGGGCGTGGGGTGGGATTAGGCTTGTCCATCAGCTACCAAATTGTGGTGGAGAAGCATGGAGGTCGCTTAAAGTGCCACTCCATCCCAGGTCAGGGCACAGAATTTGTGATCGAAATTCCTAGTTCGGCAGCTCTCAGGTCCAGCCCACCCCTGGCTGAACCAGTGCAACTCCAGCCGCGATCGCGGGACAAACAACCGACCCTAAACCCTCTGCCCTCGAAGCAATGTGTGTAGTGCTGAGCCTGGTGGAGGATTTGTCCTAAAATTGGACAACGAGCAGGTCAGTTAGGGAAGTAGTGGTCATGGGTGTGTCTATTGAGGTTAATAGCGACAACTTTGCCGCTGAGGTTGTGCAAAAGTCCTACGAAAAGCCAGTCGTAGTCGATTTTTTTGCCCAGTGGTGCGGCCCCTGCCAGATGCTGAAACCAATCTTAGAGAAGTTGGTGCAGGAGTACGATTTCGTCTTAGCCAAGGTTGATATTGATCAAAGCCCAGATTTAGCCAATACGTACGGTGTAGAAGGGGTGCCAGATGTCAAAATCTGGATGCAAGGTGAAATGCGAGATGGCTTTGTTGGTGTTTTACCAGAACCCAAGCTGCGATCGCTGCTTTCAGAGTTAAGCCTAAAGTCTGAGCTAGAGCAAGGGTTAGAAACGCTACAGACTGCGATTCAAACGGGCGACGCAGCCACAGCTAAGCAACTGCTGCAAGCATTGAGCGAGGAATATCCTGAAGACCGCCGCTTGATTCTGGCGGGTGCCAGGTTTCTAGTTAGCCAAAATAAGTTCGAATCAGCGACCAAGTTATTGACTGCAATTCAAGCCGATGACAAAGAGTATTTCGCTCAAGCGCAGGCCATAAAGGCTTTGATTCAGTTTCAGCAAATAGTGACAGAATCCGCCGCTGAAAATGAACTAGATGAACTGTTTTTTAAGGCGATTCGCCTGACTTTAAATGAAGATTATGCCGCAGCCTTAAATCTATTTTTAGAGTTAGTCGGCCGAAACCGGAATTATCGAGGGGATGGTGCTCGAAAAGCCATGATCATGATCTTTGACCTATTGGGGGATGATCATCCTTTGACAAAGGAGTATCGTAAACAGTTACTGCTGGTGTTGTACTAGTTGGTCTGGCCCTGGGTAAGACAACAGATAAGCCATTCAAGTGATAGATACTCTAGAAGCTTATGGGTTCACGGTTGAGCGATTCGCCACCAAAAACTTCAAGGCAATCAAGCTGACTTACTTGAGCTAAAATTTATCAGTTTTAACTGTTACTTTTAGAGGTTAGCTTTAGTAATCCTTTCATTAATAAATATTGTTAACTTAATGAGATGATTCGACTTTAAGTTTGAGTAGATGTTGATTAGATAGGCTTGAGCGCCAGTGGAATAGTCCGTGAAATAGAAACTAGGCGATCGCTGAATTGCAGACTCAGCTTGCGTTAGATAGGTTCTTCTTCGCGTACAAATTTTCTAATGTTTCTATCCGCACAACGATGAAGCTTTGCCAGTAGAATTAGGAGTTAAGTTCCTCAAAAATACTGAGAGGAACCTTTAAAAAGTATAAAATTATTGTTTGAAATTGGGTTTATTACAAGTGGAATCATCTTTTTTTACGGTTTACCAAACCCAGTCAGGGATTGAACTTCGGCCAGGCTGTGATGATTCAACAGCCGAAGCTCGTTTGATTTGTACCTGTAAAAACTACGAAGCTGCCTACGAAACGGCTCAGTCAATTGCTCATACTCGGAGTTTGCCGTTAATAGATTGTGTCTACGCTAACCCGATGTCTTGATATTCATTAACCTAAACTTCATTCCGGCCGCTCCTAAAAGTAGCCCGATGGTTTGTGTCCAGTAACTCCAGCCAGACGGATTAATGCCGCCAGGTATAGTGAAGCTATCTAACCCATAAGTTGACTGTTGGACGAACCACCAAAACAAGTAAACCCATACAGGTAACTCAAGCGGCACAAAAACGACTACCAAGGGCAGAATGGAGTCAATTTTGGCTTTGGGAAAACCAACTAAGTAAGCGCCCAAAACTGCGGCGATCGCACCATTGGCACCAATAAATGGAGCTTGTAGAGTTGGGTTAATCAAGACTTGTAAGCTACTAGTCATGATCCCGGCTAGAACAAAAAAAGCTAGAAACGCTCCATGCCCCAGTGAAGCTTCAACTTGGGTTGCAAAAACTCTAAAAAAAAGTAAATTTCCCAGCAGTTGGGCGAAGCCTTGATGCAGAAATAAACTCGTTACTAAGGAAGCAACCAGCAACGGTAGCGCCAACCATTGACCCGCGATCGCGTCTTGACTCAGAGCAGCTATCCGCGCTGGCACCACGCCCCAAGTCTGTAAAAAATCATTTAAGGCGGACGAGTCTAACTGCAACTCCCACAAAAATAAACCAACACTAAGCCCAATCAAGCCATAGGTCACGATCGGGTGAGAGCGCCGGGGTAAGTTATCACCGATGGGAATCATGGCTAGAGCAGGCTCAAGGTTTCAACTAGCCTACTCTAGGTCTGCAAATAGGTCAGCTAGAACTTGGTTAGAAAACAGAAATCCTTCTGGGTCGCTGAGCCTGATTCGGGCTTCCGGTGGTAGCGCTTCTAAAGGTAGCTGGGCGATCGCTTCCCATTCCACGCCACCAACTTCTACCCAGCCTTGTGCATAATGCGACTGCAAAGAATGGCAGATTTTATCTAAGCTAGGTTTGCCAAATTGCTGAGCTAACTCCACCAAACTTAAACCTTCGGCAAGACGGAAACCCAGCATCAATGTGTCGAGGAGAAGGTCTTGGAAGGATGCGGAAGGAGGAGAGCTAGAGAGGTTTGATTTTTGGGCTTTGACCCATTCGTAGTATTCGCGGGTTTTGCGGGGGCGGGTGAAGCGTTGCCCTTGCAGGTAACTAGCGGCTCCCATACCAAAACCATAAAAAGGCTGGTTTTTCCAGTAAACGCAATTGTGACGACACTGGAACCCCGGTTGTGCGTAGTTGGAAACTTCGTAGTGTTCGTATCCCGCAGCACTGAGCAGTTGTTGGGCTAAGCGATACATTTCAGCCGCCGATGTATCGGAGGGTAGTGGCTGGTCTCCAGGTTGATATTGCCGACCAAAGGCTGTGACAGGCTCCACAATCAGGTCGTAGCAGGAAAGATGCTTGGGAGCCAAAGCGATTGCTGCTTCGATGGAGGCTTGCCACTGATCTAGGGTCTGATGCGGCAACCCCGAAATTAAATCTAAACTAAAGTTAACCATCTGCGCTTGGTGGATTAGTTCCACAGCCGCATAAATATCTACTACCGAATGGGTGCGACCACAGAGCGCTAACAATTCCGGTTGAAACGCCTGCACACCTAAGCTAACTCGATCGACTCCAGCCGCTCGATAGCCTTGAATTTGAGGCAAATCAAAGGTGCCTGGGTCGATCTCAATCGAGATTTCGGCATTCGCAGCGATACCAAACTTATGCTCTAACGTTTGCAGAATGCGGTCGAGCTGCGCTACAGAGAGGAGAGACGGAGTCCCACCCCCAAAAAAAATGGTTTCTAAAGGCTGAATAGGAACGGCTTTTTCTAATACCGTTAGCTCTACAGCCAGCTCAATTTCTTGGCAGAGCACTTCCACATACTGGGCGATCGCCCCAGAATTCTCGCCCCGAGCCTGATCCCCCACCACAGATACTGGAAAATCACAGTAATAACAGCGCCGCCGACAAAAAGGGATATGCAGATAAGCCGCTTTCGGGCGATCGCGATCGAGGATTGGAGTCAAAGAATTTGTGTTGTCTAACAGCAATTTAATGAATGATTTAGGACTGTTGTTTTAACCGAAAATCTAATGAAATCAATACATTCACGATTAAGCGTTATCCTGCCAAACTAAAACCGCTGAGATAAAGCAAGCAGAAAAGTTATTTCATGAAGTGCAATTTCATTAAAAGCTAGAACAACAGCTATTACAAAGTTAAGGAAGTCGAAGATATAAAATAGAGCCATGTAAATTTTTAGTAGCTGAGTGAGTTCAAGTCGCTGCTGAAGCCCTTCCAAATATTGAAAGTGAATTCAATCGGCTTAACACGACGCTCAGCGATCGCTTAACTCTCTTCTAGTCCCTCCCAGAGCTTGTCTATTGGGACTAGACATTCATCCCATCCATCCCAATGGGCTATACATATGCTCGATGCACTGATCATCTTCTCATTCATACTAGCAGGGGGGGGGATAGGCTTCTTCAGCGTTGATCTCCTACCCAACACAGCCTTAGCCCAAGTCAGTAATCGTGAAGGTTTGAGCTTAGTCACCGCTGGCTTTGGAGCCTTAATTGGCATGGCTTTTGGCCTTGCGGCTCAGACTGCCTATCGGCGGCTAGAAAAACAAGTTCGCCAAATGCCCGTTGATATTTTGCTCAGCCGTTCTGTCGGGCTAGTCTTGGGGCTTTTGGTCGCCAACCTGATGCTAGCGCCCATTTTCTTGCTACCGATCCCCTGGGAATTTGCTTTTATTAAGCCATTAGCAGCCGTACTTGGCAGCATTTTGTTTGCGTTCTCTGGGATGTCTTTGGCCGATACTCACGGTCGAGCCTTGCTACGGCTGATCAATCCCCACTCTGTAGAAACTATGTTGCTGGCAGAGGGCACCTTGAAACCCGCCGCAACTAAAGTTTTGGATACTAGCTGCATCATTGACGGACGTATTGAAGAACTTCTTGGTACCGGGTTTCTAGAAGGCCAGATTTTGATCCCGCAGTTTATTTTGCTGGAACTGCAACAAGTTGCCGATGCCTCTAGCGACCAAAAACGGGTGCGTGGACGCCGGGGTTTAGACATCCTCAATCGCATGAAGGAAGCTTATCCTGAACGACTGGTGATTCACTCGGCAGACTACGATGATGTCTCGACTGTCGATGCGAAGCTGGTGCGGTTGGCCCAGGAAATTAACGCCACTTTGCTCACCAATGACTACAACTTAAATAAAGTCGCTAGCCTTCAGCGTGTGCCAGTCTTAAACATTAACGAATTGGCCCAATCGCTACGACCTGCTTATTTGCCAGGAGATTACCTAGATTTGAAGATCCTCAAAGAAGGTAAAGAACCTGCTCAGGGTGTGGGCTACCTGAATGACGGCACGATGGTGGTGGTAGAGGAAGGCGGCAACCGCATCGGGGATGAACTGCAAGTGGTAGTCACGGGAGCCTTACAAACCTCGGCGGGTCGGATGATTTTTGCTCGGCCCAAGTCTTCAATTGTGGCTTAACTGATGGCACGAGCCACCAGAGTCAAGCTGTGCGATCGCTGTGCTAATTCTGCGGCTGTGCTCTATCGCGTCAAGCTAGATGAGTCCGAACAATGGCGGTTTGTCTGCGATCGCTGCTGGCCTGAAGTGAGCCAAGGCAATTCATTTTATGTCTATGGCGGCACTTGGAAAGCCCAAAAGCGTCGGTAGAAACCATTTTCTTTTATTCTGATGCCAGGGCATCTCCATAAATTCGAGATCAGTTTGAGGAATCAGGGATGAGCGATCGCTCGTCCCTTTTTGCTAGAGGCTAACTGTGACGTGGAAATCGGGAGTTACGTGGAAATCGGGAGTAGGAGCGTTGAGTAACCCAGCGGGTCAGGATTCTAAGTGGCTCAATTTAGATTTAGGTTGGAGCTTGGGGCTACTAGTTGCGGCTTGTGGTCTATGGGGGATCAACTTGGGTGGGGTGCCGCTGCGAGACTGGGACGAAGGTACTTATGCAGCGATCGCCAAAGCTATGTACCGCACTGGCAATTGGCTCTATCCCATGCTCAACGGTAGTCCTTATCTCAACAAGCCACCGCTGCTGGAATGGTTGATTGCCAGCAGTTACCAGCTATTTGAGGTGAGTGACTTTACGACTCGCCTACCTGCCGCCTTCCTCAGCGCCTGCGCCGTACCGCTGTTGTATTGGGTGGGGCGGCAAGTTTTTAGCCAGCGCCTACCAGCTCTGTTCTCGGCTGCTGTATATCTCACTCTCCTGCCAGTGGTGCGGCATGGACGACTGGCGATGCGCGATGGCATCACCATTACCTTCTTGCTGCTGTTATTGGGATGTCTACTGAAAGCGCGACAGGATCGCCGTTGGGCTTTAGGAGTGGGCATCGCACTAGGCTTGTTGGCTCTGACCAAAGGAATTTTGGCGCTGCTTCTAGGAGCGATCGCGTTCAGTTTTCTAGTCGTAGATCGGCAGTATGCTTTGCTTCGGAGTCCCTATTTGTGGTCTGGAATTGCTTTGGGATCAATGCCAGTCTTCGCTTGGTATGCGGCGCAAGTGCAGCACTACGGCTCTGTTTTTCTACAAGTGCATTTCCTGGCGCAATCAGTAAATCGGGTTTGGGAATCGGTCAACAGCAACACTGGCCCTGTTTGGTATTACCTTTTAGAGTTGCTGAAATACACTTGGCCTTGGCTGATCTTCTTACCCAGTGGATTGATTTTGGCGTGGCAGAAGCGGCAACTGACTTGGAGCCATTTGGTTTTAGTAGGAATCGGAATCTACCTGAGCGCTGTTTCAGTCATGACGACCAAATTGCCTTGGTACGTGCTCCCGCTCTATCCCTTCGTGTCTTTAGCCTTGGGAGCCCAGCTCGATCAGCTTTGGCACCGCGATCGCCCTTATTCCAAAGTAGCAGCAGGATTCTTAGGATTTTTAGCGATCGCTGGTTTCGCGGGGGGAGCTTATGGCAGTTGGGCTGATTCTCAACCTGTTTTGTTGGCGATCGGTGTAACGGTCGGTGTGAGCTTTGGTTGGGCTGCTTGGTGGATGCTACGGCAGCAACGGCAGTTCATCACGGTGTTGCTGCTAGGCTGCTACCTCAGCCTAGGACTGCTGATGAGTTCATCGCTTTGGCTATGGGAACTAAACGAGGCTTATCCGGTGCAGCCAGTCGTAGCCTTAATTGCCACTCATACCCCACCGGGAACGACTGTTTACACCTCATTTCCCAATCACCGCCCCAGCCTCAATTTTTACAGCGATCGCCTAGTGTTACCTGCGGGGCTACCAGATTTGCAGCGGCTTCAAGCCACCCAGCATTATCTGTTGCTAGATACCGCAGTGCTCAATAGCTTGCAGATTTCTAGCCAACGAGTTTTAGGCAATGCTGAGGGGTTTGCCTTAGTTGCGCCTTCCACTGCTCCAACTCCTTAAGAAGTCAGTTGCCAGATTTTAATCGTGTTGTCCCAACTGCCACTGGCAAACAACTGCCCGCCCGCACTCACCGCGATCGCACTCACGGGGTTGGAGTGGTCGGTTAAGTTGCAGATTAAGTCCCCTGTGCCAATACTCCAGATTTTGATTGTCTTGTCGCTACTGCCACTAATCAGCATGCGGCCATCCGGGGTAATGGCGATCGCGTTCACCATATCAGAGTGGCCTGTGAGCGTGCGGATCAACTCCCCTGTACTCAGATTCCACAAGCGAATGCTTTTATCTTTGCTGCCACTCGCTAAGATTTGTCCATCCGGGGTAATGGCCACCGAATTGACCGAGTTGAAGTGTCCATAGAGCGTACGAGTCAACTCCCCGCTGCCTAAGTGCCACAGCTTAATCTGGTTATCTAGCCCGCCACTGGCTAACAACAAGCTATTGGGACTGATCGCAACCGACTTCACCATGCCCGCAGTTCCAGATAAGGTGCGGAGCAGCTCTCCCGTTCGCACCTTCCACAACCGCACTGTTCTGTCTTCACTGCCACTAGCCAAAAGCAGACCATTGGGGGTGATCATGACAGAGTTGACATCTCTAGAATGTCCGACCAGATTGTTGAGCAGATCACCAGTCTGGAGGTTCCAAATCTTGACCGTCGTATCGTCACTACCACTAACCAGCAGTTGTCCGTCCGGGCTAATCGCCACAGAATTGACCGCCTTGAGATGCCCTGGTAAGGTGCGGATCAAGCTGCCCGTTTGCAAATTCCAGACCTTGATTGTGTCATCCAAGCTGCCACTCGCAAGGATTTGTTTGCGAGAACTCATAGCGAGTGACATCACCCAAGAAGAGTGCCCTGTCAACGTGCCGACACACCGCCACAGAGCTGCTTGGGACTGGCGGGGCCCCGAAAAGGTAGGCCCCGCAGAGGGGTTTGCAGTTATAGGTTGAGAAACTGGCTGGGAAACTGGCGTTGACGAGCTTGGCCCAGAAGTGAAACTAGAAATAGAGTAACCAGAAGGCCGTGATGTAGGTGGCTGGGAAGTTAGAGGCCGCGATCGCGGTGGTTGCGAAGTAGGAGGAATACTGGATAGCGGTGGGTTAGATGGTTTCGGTGCCGAGTCAGGTAAAGGAGCCGCCACAGCTTGTAAATCTTGGAGCACTTCGTCCACCGACTGATAGCGATCGCTAACTAAATCCTTGAGCAGCTTGTCCAGAATTTGTCCTAATTGTTGGCTGATATTGGTCCCTTTCTTAGCCAGGTAATCCCGCCACAGCCATCGTCCTTGCAAAGGATCGTAGAGATCCTCTGGCTTCACGCGGGTCATTAAGTAAAGACAGGTCGCACCCAAGCTGTACAAATCACTGGCTGGGTAGGCTTTGCCGCTCCGCAGTTGCTCAATCGGTGAATAGCCCTCGGTGCCAATTTTGGTGCCTGGTTGTGCCAAGGTGACATCTCTCAGCAGCTTGGCTACGCCAAAGTCAATCAGCACCAATTTATGGTCTAACTTGCGCCGCACAATATTGGAAGGTGTGATGTCTCGGTGAACGACCTGACACTCATGCACAAACCGCAAAACGGGCAGGAGATCAGCCAAAACATCCCGAATTTTTTGTTCACTAAACCTGCCTTGTTGCTGAAGTTCCTGGCTTAAATTCAGCCCCTCAATAAATTGCTGCACTAAGTACAAGCGCTGCTCTTGCTCAAAGTAAGCTAACAAAGCTGGAATTTGAGGATGCTCACCTAGCTCATGCAGCCGTACTGCTTCTTGATCAAATAAACGAATTGCTTTATCTAACGAGCGGGCACTCTGCACCTGAGGTGAAAACTGCTTCACCACGCAACGAGTCTTGAGGCGGTCTTCATCGATCGCTAAATAAGTGCGACCAAAACCACCTTGCCCAATCGGCTGCAAAATCCGGTAGCGATCTCTGAGTAAGGGAACCAACTTTGTCTCACAGCTCTGGCAGACAGCGGCACTATCAGAATTTTGGGGTTGCTTACAGTTCGGATTCAGGCAACAAATCATACTCAGACGGCACCCAATGGATCTGCATTGATCTTCATTGTCCCAGGGGGATTCTCACGCTGACTTAAAATGTAACGAAATAGTACGAGGCAGCGTGATAAAACCAGATTTCATGAAAAAACCCCTGAGCGTAAAGCTGCAAGGGTTAAGTTATTCTATATTTCTGCTGAGAGTACCGCTAATTTCACCTTAACGGCAAGCTGCGATCGCTCAAACTCAACCACCCGCGATCGCTGGAATGATGCTCACTTCGTCACCATCGCTCAGCGGAGTCTTTTGCCCATCCAAGAACCGGATGTCTTCGTTATTGACGTAGAAGTTGACAAAGCGGCGCAACTCACCTTGGTCATCACAAAGACGAGCTTTGATGCCAGGGCAGCTTTGCTCTAAAGACTCCAAGAGTTCACTAATGTTACTACCCGCACACTCAACCGTGGCTTGGTTGTTGGTCAGCTTTTGCAGAGGAGTCGGAATCAGAACTTTAACGGACATAAGACAAATTGAAAGGATGAAAAAGGATGAGATAGGGAAAGATAGAAGGACGCTAGCGTCCTTCTATCTTTCTAGACTAATACTTGTTGCCACTCTAGGCGATCGAGGGTGCGGGAGCGCTCTAAAGCTCGCTCGAAACTGTCGAGTTTGGGTTCGATAGTCAGAGGTTCGTTAATGCAGCCTTGTAGCGCTTCCTGGGTCTTGAGGCCATTACCCGTGATGTAAACCACAGTCGTTTCATCAGGGTTGATCTTACCTGCTTCTACTAGCTTCTTCAGCACTGCGATTGTGGTGCCGCCTGCGGTTTCGGTGAAGATGCCTTCAGTTTCAGCCAGCAGTTTGATCCCTTCAATGATTTCGGTATCGTTAACAGATTCGATATTGCCGTTGGTTTTCTTCGCCACGTCTACCGCATAGACACCATCAGCAGGGTTACCGATCGCGATCGACTTAGCGATCGTGTTGGGCTTGACAGGAGAGATAAAGTCACGGCCTTCGCGGAAAGCTTGAGCGATGGGAGAGCAACCTTCAGCCTGAGCGCCACTAAAGCGCACTGGCTTCTCATCTACTAAACCAACTTTGACGAATTCTTGGAAGCCTTTGTAGATCTTGGTAAAGAGAGAGCCAGAAGCCAAAGGAGCGACCACATGATCGGGGAGCTCCCAACCGAGTTGCTCAGCAACTTCGTAACCGAGGGTTTTGGAACCTTCGGAGTAGTAAGGGCGCAGGTTGATGTTGACGAAGCCCCAACCGTGAGTGTTAGCAACTTCCGAGCAGAGGCGGTTCACTTGGTCGTAGTTACCTTGCACTGCCATCACCGTCGGGCCGTAGATCAATGTGCCTAGGACTTTGCCTGCTTCTAGGTCAGAGGGGATGAAGACGCAGCAATCCAGACCTGCATGAGCCGCGATCGCAGCCGTGGAGTTTGCCAAGTTGCCTGTGCTAGCACAAGAGACAGTGGTGAAACCCAGCTCACGAGCACGAGTCAGAGCGACAGAAACGACCCGATCCTTGAAACTCAAGGTGGGCATGTTGACAGCATCATTCTTGATATAGAGCTTCTTCAGACCGAGGCGACGCGCCAAGCGATTGGCTTGGACAAGAGGAGTCATGCCAGTGCCGACATCGATGGGGTTGTCGGTGGCCACGGGCAAGAAGGGACGATAACGCCAAATCGAGTTAGGGCCAGCTTGAATACTGGCGCGAGAGACTTGCCGTTGGATAGCGCTGTAGTCGTAGGCAACTTCCAACGGCCCAAAACAAAACTCACAAACGTGGGTGGCTTTAAGTTCGTACTCTTCGCCACATTCTTTACACTTCAATGCCCTGAAGGTGGCAGCAGTGGATAGGGTGGGTGTGTGAGTTGCCTGGGTCATGGTCACAGCTCTCTTGTAATCAAGAATTACGGTCTTTGAAGTTCTGTCGCGTCGGCAGTGGTTCAGATAGTAACACGCCTTCCAAAACAGCGTCAAATATACCCGACTTATTTTGTCGGGATTGGGCTAAGTTCCTATAGAGTAAAGCTTTTAGCCAATTCCATCAGGATTTGGCCTAGACTTTACTCACAATTGACTGAGTAATGTAGAGAAATTTTTGTGAGCGATCGCTCATATAGCTGTTAAAAACCGCAACGCAATTCATCACCCACCGCTGACAGGCGGAATTAACACCACTTCATCGCCCGCTTGTAACAAGGTATTGGGTTCGACAAATTGCAAATTCACACCGAAGCGAGTTAAGTTGCGCCAGCGCTCTAGTTCTGGATGCTCTTGGATCAGGCGATCGCGCACCTCAGCCACCGTTGCCCCGATTGGCAGCTCTAAAGCCAGTTCTGGTAATCCGTAGGCTTCCTGGTAAGCCGCGAATAGTTTTACAGTTACAGTCACCGTTGCTTCAGCCATAGCCACTTATCTGTCAGATCTCATTACATTTACAGTAAGTTGCGATCGTGACATCCAACTCGTTTATGGAATTTGCTGAATTACTCTGAGCGTAGAGCTTTTACTGGATCGAGTTGACTGGCGCGTAAAGCAGGAGGCAAACCAGCCCCAATTCCCACTAAAACCGCTGAGCCTAGCGCCAAAGCTGCGGTGCCAGATTCAAACTGGTAGGGCAACTTAAAAGTTTTTGCCACCGTTGCCGTCAGGCCATGCACCATCCCTAAAGCCACAACACCACCTACCACGCTGAGCACTGCCGCTTCCAAGACAAATTGCAGCATGATGTCCTGCTGAGTCGCTCCAATCGCCCGACGTAAGCCAATCTCAGCCGTTCGCTCTGTCACCGAGGCGATCATAATGTTGGCGATGCCTACACCACCAACCAGTAACGAGATCAGTCCTACCACAGCCAGTGCCTGCGAAGCGAGTTCCAAGGTTTGCTGCTGCTCCACAATATCCTCGACATTGTTCCAAGTCCAGAACTTCTTACCGGGGAATTTCTGCATCAGTAGTTGCTCGGCTTGCTTACCTAGATTCTCTAAGTTTTGAATTTCGTCAGGGCGAAGCCGTAAACCACCGACGTCCTGGCTGCCTGTCAGCGCACTGTGCAGCGCGATTGAAATCCAAATTTCCCCTTCTGGTGGTTCCTCGCTCTCTGTTCGGGTTGGCACTACCCCCACCACAATGTAAGGACGACTATCCACATAAATCCGTTGACCGATCGCGTCTTGGGCTGCAAATAGCTTTTCGGACAGAAACTGATCGATCACCACAACTGGACGATAATTGGCAAAATCTGCTGCCGTAAAAAAGCGACCTGCCACCAAATTGCGTCCAGAGGTCAGCAGAAATTCTTGAGATACCGCAGTCATAAAAGGATTTGCTTCTCGGTCTTGAAACAGCACTTGAGCTGGGCCTGACCAATCCGCTGCGCTAATTGCCTGTAAGTGGGTCAAGCGCGATCGCAAAAACTCCATGTCTTCAGCTTTTAACTGGGCAGGTGCATCACCTCTACTGTTCCAGCTAGGATATAGCGTGATTTGAGGGGCATCTCGCTTTGCCAATTCTGCTGCAATGATCGCTCGGCTAATGCTGCCGACTTGCAATGTGGCATAAACCGCGCCAACACCCATAAATACTCCTAGCAGGGTCAGAGCAGAGCGTAGTGGATTTCCGGCTAAAGAACGGCAGGTTAATTTCAACAAATCAGCTAAAGCAAGACTCATGACACCACCTGCATTTCATGGTCAAATTTGCGATCGCGCTCCATCATGACTAGGGCGAAGCGGGAGTAACACTGGGTTTAGCCTCGGTTTGCGGTGTGACCTGCATTCCTGGTTCTAGCGGTGGTTCTGGGGGTGGCAAAATGACTTTCTCGCCCGGTTGCAATCCTGATTTCACCTCGACCGTGACTAGACCCTCCAAACCCAAATCAACCGATCGCTTTTCAGCTTTGCCCTCAGCGTCTCGAATCCAAACAAACGGGGTCGCTCCAGTGCGCTGAATTGCTTCGGTGTTGAGCGCCACCACATTGGGACGCTCTTCAATCACCAGTTCCACATTCACCTGACTGCCTGGAATTAAACTGCGGGTGGGCCGATCTAGGCGAACCGTCGCGGGAACCGTGGCTTGATTCGACTGGCTAGAACCACGACGGCTGTTTTGTTCTTGCGTGTCAGGAGCGATCGCTTGGGGATACAAACTTTGCACCCGTCCGGTAAATACCTGTTTATCTGGCCCAATCACGGTAATTCGGGCGGGTTGATTCACCTTTACTCGTACAGCATTTAGCGTGGAAAGTTGTAGCGTTACTAGTTCCTGGCTCGGATCGCCCAGTGTTAGCAAGTCGGTACGCAGTTCAACGCCGTCTCCATTCTTGACTTTTACATCCAGAATCAGGCCATCAATTGGTGCAGTCACCACCGTATCCCGCAACTGCTGCTGAATCCGCTGTTTCTCTAGCTGTAGACTTTCCAGTTCCAAGGCTCCTGTGCGGATACCCGATTCTGTATTGCGTAGCGTGGTTCGCAGTTCTCGTACCTGAGTTACTTGCTCTTGCACTCTTTGCTGAGCGAGTGCTCCTTGTTTTGATAGGTTTTCGAGCTTTTGCTGTTCGCGTTCTTCGTCCGCGAGTTGTTCTTGCAGTTCTAGAATTTTTTGGCGATCGCGTTCCAGGGTCAGGGCTTGCTTCTGAATCTTGACTTGTTGGTTGGCTAAAGCAGTTTGACGATCTGGATACCGCAACACTACCAGCGTTTGACCCGCTTTTACGGTGTCTCCTGGTCTCACCAGCACTTGCTCGACCGCACCTTCTGTAGGTGATTTTAAGGTTTGTTGCGATCGCAGTTCTACAGTGCCACTTTCGTTAATCGTGGTTTCGATCGTGTCTCGCTCTACCGTCACTAAAGGTGCTACGACAGGCTTGACTGCTTGGCTCCAAAATTGGCTATAAACCAGCCAACCTCCTATACCTGCGATCGCTAAAACCCCTGAAACGGCGAGCGATCGTATACCCCGCCTAAGCTCTTTTCGACTTCGTTCCGCAATCATCAGCACCCCACCTCTGGCCTACGTCTAGGCACTGGAGATTGCACTATAGCTTAGTGAAGCTTGAATAATTTCACATCACCTAAATAGGTTAAGGTTTAACCGCTCAACAGCTTTAGAGCATCTGTTCTATGCGGCGAAAATCGCGTTCTACTTCGGCCCAGAGCGATCGGTTGTGAGGATCTGTGCGGAGAGCTTTTTTTAGGTAAATTCTGGCTTTATCTAGCTGCTTTTGGCTGACCAAGTGCCGACCCAAGCGTTGATAGACGATCGCCTGCCACTGCCGCACTTCTGGGTCTTGGGGGATGCGTTGGGCTAACCCTTCTACAATTGTGACAGCCTTGGGAAAGCGCTGATCCCTCAGCAATTGCTGGAGCTGTTCGTAAACTCTCTGCTTAAGTTTTTGTTCTGTTTCCGAAAGCTGCGGATTAAACTCAACTCCAGGTTGCTTCTTGGTTACCTTAACCTGGGTTTCCGATGTGGCTCGTTTCACCGTCACTTTTGGCGTGGGAGGCGGAGACTTAGTGGTAGGAGAAGTTGCGGCGGTATTGCTAGCAGTCCCTTGGCCCTGACCGGCTTGTCCCTCTGAGGACTTCACTGTAGTCAAGAGGAGTTTGTAAGCTGCCGTCAGCTCAATAAACTTTTCCTTAGCACGCTGATCCCCTGGATTGACATCAGGATGATACTGCCGCGCTAGACGGCGGTAAG
Source organism: Trichocoleus sp. FACHB-591 (assembly GCF_014695845.1). Classification (NCBI taxonomy): domain Bacteria; kingdom Bacillati; phylum Cyanobacteriota; class Cyanophyceae; order Leptolyngbyales; family Trichocoleusaceae; genus Trichocoleus; species Trichocoleus sp. FACHB-591. Next base: position 18,225 of record NZ_JACJPA010000021.1, on the reverse strand, counting down.
AAGCTTTGATTTCGGCAAAGGAAGCACCGGAGCGCAGTCCTAGAAGACGGTAGCAATCTGCAACGTTCATCGAAATGAAAAAATGGCAGAATTATCAGATTCTGCCATTACTAAAGATAGATTGACATCTCAGCAAGAATCAAGAAATCCGTGCAGGCTTCACAGGTGCTTGATTCCTACTGGGTGGTTAAGGGGTGCGATCGTCTAGGACGCGATCAACCAAGCCGTATTCTTTGGCTTCGTGGGCTGACATGAAGAAGTCCCGATCCATGTCTTTCTCGATCTTCTGCAAGGTTTGGCCCGTCTTGTCAGCGTAGATTTGGTTAAGCTGACGACGGATTCGCAAAATTTCTCGCGCTTCAATCTCGATGTCGGTCGCTTGACCACGGGTACCACCAGAAGGCTGGTGAATCATGATCCGCGAGTGGGGCAGGGCTAAACGCTTCCCTTTCGTTCCGGCGGCTAGCAGGAAGGAACCCATAGAGGCCGCTAGACCTACACAGATGGTCACTACATCGGATTTAATGTGCTGCATGGTGTCGTAAATCGCCATGCCAGACGTAACCATCCCGCCAGGGGAGTTGATGTAAAGGTAAATATCTTTGCCAGGATCTTCTGAATCCAGGTACAGCATCACCGCAATGATCTGGTTGGCAATCTCATCATCCACATCTCGCCCTAGGAAAATAATCCGTTCGCGATAGAGGCGGTTGTAGATGTCGATCCACTGGGTAAATTGTTCCCCCGGCATCCGGTAGGGAACCTTAGGAACGCCAATAGGCATAATATGCTCCGTCAGTCAATGAGGTGAGAGGTGGGCAAGTGAAGGGTGAGCAAGTGAGCGGATGAGTAAGCGAGGGGGTCAATAAGTTCTTAACACCTCATTCCTCTCTCCTAACTCCTCACAGTCTAGATAACGCCTGCGGGCAGAGGAGGATGAGCGAGGTCTTCTTTTTCTAAAACTCGATCAATCAAGCCGTAGGGGACAGCTTCCTGAGGAGTGATATAGAAGATCCGATCCATGTCCTTGATAATTTTTTCGGGAGATTGGCCAGTATTTTCTGCCAAAATATCGACCATCGTTCTTTTGTTAGCCAGCACCTCTTTCGCCCGAATTTGAATATCGGTCGCTTGGCCGCGAGCATAGCTCTTGGGTTGATGCAGCACGATTGTGGCATTGGGTAAACTAGCTCGGCAGCCTTTGGTCCCAGCTGACAAAAGCATGGCCGCCATCCCCATTGCTGAGCCCAAACAGATAGTGTGAATGGGGGGCTTGATGTACTTCATGGTGTCGCAGATGGCGAAAGCTTCTGTCTCAAAGCCGACGGGCTCGCCATTGTAGCTAGAAGTCCCAGTGGAGTTGATATAGATTTTGATGGGTTTTTCTGGGTCTTCGTACTGTAGGTACAACAATTCCGCAATAATCAACTCAGTTACGGCGGGAACTAGCGGCATCCCTAGATAAACGATCCGCTCCTTGAGCAGCAAGGAGGGTAAATCGGGTGGGGGGGTCCGAGAGAACGCATCTCCATAGTAGGGAGATTGAACGGCTTGGATCGGTAAGTTCATAGCCTGTGCGTGTCTTTGCCTGTATTAATGGCGCTATTTTTAACAATAGTAGCGTGCCCTTGACTCTGAACGCCGGACTGCTGTTTTCCGAGCCGAAATGGCGCGGTTTCAGCTTGATTCATGGAATGAATCGCCTCCTGATTCCGTAGCGTTGGGTGTGGATGGTGAGGTTACTACTACCCTCCTCTATTTGCCTGCCCAGGAGCCTCGGTTATGAAAGTCAGCTTGCAACCTGTCCTCAACGATCGCCATCTAGATGCGACGCAACCGAGTAGCCAGCGGCAATTGGCAATTTCGGTGTCGGCCATTCCAGAGGCTAGCGATCGCACAGTACCCCTAAATTTGTGCTTGATCTTGGATCACAGCGGTTCAATGAATGGGCGGCCTCTAGAAACGGTGAAGCAAGCAGCGCAACAACTGATTGATCAATTGTCTCCGGGCGATCGCATTTCGGTGGTTGTGTTTGACCACAAGGCCAAAGTGCTAGTTGCCAATCAGGTGATCGATGATCCGGTAGGCATTAAGGGCAAAATTGCTCAACTCAAAGCTGGCGGTGGTACAGCGATCGATGAAGGGATGCGCTTGGGTATTGAGGAGTTAGCCAAGGGCAAAAAAGACACGGTTTCTCAAGCTTTTGTCCTGACTGACGGCGAAAATGAGCATGGGGACAATCAGCGCTGTCTCAAGTTGGCCGAATTAGCTACTAGTTACAATCTGACTTTGAATAGCTTGGGCTTTGGCGATCACTGGAACCAGGACATTTTAGAAAAAATTGCTGATGCCGCCGGGGGCAGTTTGTCGTACATCCAGCATCCGGGCGAGGCAGTGGAGGTCTTTGGTCGCTTGTTTAGTCGGGCACAAGCGGTAGGCCTAACCAATGCTTATCTGCAATTGTTCCTAGAGCCGCAGGTACGGTTGGCCGATCTAAAGCCGATCGCGCAGGTGGCTCCTGATACGGTGGAGTTACCTGTGCAGCAGGAGGGTACTTGGTGTACGGTGCGGCTGGGGGACTTGATGACCGATGTGCCACGGGTGATTTTGGCGAATTTGTATGTGGGAGCGTTGCCTGAGGGGCAACATGCGATCGCGCGGGTGCAGGTGCGCTATGACGACCCAATGCAAGGGCAAGAGGGACTGGTTTCGGAAATGGTTCCAGTCGAAGCGGCGGCGTTGAGTGTGTTTCAGCCTGCGGTGGATGCGGAGGTGCAGCATCACATTTTGGCGTTAGCGAAGTATCGGCAAACTCAGATTGCGGAGGCGAAGTTGCAGCAGGGCGATCGCGTGGGGGCAGCAACGATGTTGCAAACAGCGGCGAAAACGGCGCTACAAATGGGCGATCAGGGGGCGGCGACGATTTTGCAGACGAGTGCGACACGATTGCAGTCGGGTGAGGAGTTGTCGGAGGCGGATCGGAAGAAGACTCGAATTGTTTCTAAGACGATTTTGCAAGCTTGATTTTTGGGTGTTTTGGTATTTGGGAACCGAGCCTTGGGGGCACTCGCCCCCAAACCCCCGCTGAGGGACGGCTGCGTCCCCCAGACCCCCTCCAGAAGGGCTTTCAACTCACGCATTTACTCTCGCAGATTTTGATTTTTCTTTCTAGATAACAGGCTCGCTCTAATTTCCCCGAGTTTGGGGCTGGGGGGCTGTCCAGAAAAACCATCCTGCATCAACTTGGTCGCCCTATTACCCAGTGTCCAGGGCGTTATAGCTTGGGCTTAACGCTGGGTAGTGGCGAAGTTAGGTTGAACGATATCTGCTATTTCTACCAAAGGATACTGGTGTCACCACAATTTCGGTTAGATATACTACTAAGTAGATGCACAACGACTTCTAATCGTCAAAGTTTAGTACTCTTCAGGCTCCTCAACGGTAGTCGTGGTCTAGGTTGCCGCTACTGAGTTGCCACTTATAGATAGAAGCAAAATTATTTGTCGCTGAAATTGGCTTCTTGCACAACCGCTGCTAATGGCACAGTGAAGGTAGGTGCGAGAGGCTAGCTTTAAGTCAGCGGAATGCTGTTCTGGCAGAACTTTGCCAAGGATAGGTATCTTTTAGCTGCCTAGCTATAAGCTTCCAGTAACTTAACCATGCATCCTAAAACCACAACGATATCAAAACGTTCGTGGAGCATTGTGATGAGACATATTGAAGGGAAGTTCAAGGGATTTGGTGGGCTTGACCTCTATTACCAAAGCTGGCATCCAGAAGGGCAGGTTCAGGCTGTAGTTGTCATGGTACATGGCTTAGGAGCACATAGCAGTCTGTTCGGCCAGGTTGTGCAGTATTTGGTTAGACAGGAATATGAGGTTTATGCTTTTGATCTGCGGGGTCATGGACGTTCCCCTGGGCAGCGAGGACACATTGGGGCTTGGGCGGAGTTCCGGGAAGACCTTCAGGCATTTCTGCAACATATTCAGACTCTACGCGCCAGTTGCCCTTGTCCTTATTTTCTTTGGGGCCATAGTTTAGGTGGCACGATCGCGCTAGATTATGCCTTGCGATCGCCAAACTTCTTGCAGGGGTTGATTGTATCTGCTCCAGCTCTAGGAAGAGTCTCTGTATCTCGCTGCAAGCTGATCGTGGGGCGGCTCCTATCAGGAGTGTTTCCCCGCTTTAGTTTACGGCTAGGGATTCCCTCAGACCTAGGCTCCCGCGACCCAACGCTTCTCTCTATCTATACCCAAGATCCACTGCGACATGAGTATGGTAGTGCCCGATTAGCCACAGAGTTTTTTGCGACCGTAGATTGGATCTACAAACATGCCTCGGATTTGCAAATTCCTCTATTACTGCTGCATGGCAGTGCCGATCAAGTGATCCACCCCGAAAGCAGCCGAGTTTTCTTTCAGCAAGTTATGTTTTCTGATAAAGAACATCATGAGTATCCAGGGTGTTATCACGATCTTTATGTGGATGTTGATTACCAAAAGGTATTCACCGACTTAGAGAACTGGCTAGAACGACATCTGGCAGGAAGTCCATCCTGTGAGGCTTTAGGGCTGTGTGTGGTGCACTACTAATTTACCGTTGGCTGGAGTGGGGCTTTTGAACTCGCCTAAACTCTAGTAGGTTCGCTTGGTAGATTCGTCTATTAAACCCTTCAGAAAATCCTCAAACTTCATGATTTTTCAGGTGATGTTGCGCTGAGAAACTATCACCTGAAAATCTATGAAGGAAGATAATTACTCTGGCTTACTGGTCTTGTACCTTATATGTAAACTGTTTTTAAGCTTAGGATTAAAGTTTAATTACAAAGAAAATGCGATCGCTAAATCTTAGAGTTCTAAGAGGTAGACCTAGTGATATACATAATTTGTTTGTCTGGTTACCAGCTCAATCGGAACAGAAAAAAGCACTTACTTGCCGTTTTGTGTCTCTCTTTTGGAGGATAAGCTATTGGGGATCAAGAAGAAAGGCTGTATATAGCCCTTATCTTTAACTTTGCAAAAGGTTGATTTGCTTTTAGTTTTGTTCAAGAAATGTATAAAAATCAGCGAATTGATTTTCTTATAGCTACACTAAATATTATCTGAAAATCTATTGCTGTCAGTTTGTTAGGTATGGTACTGCCCAGACTGAAGCTGTATAGAAACTACTGCTAATTACTACCAAGTTATAAGGAGACACTGGGAATTGACTAAGACTCCGGCCTTAGAAGTCGTGTTCTTTATTTTCTAATGGGTCTGCATCTAGCATCTCTGAAGCGTTGTTGAATCCTTGACGATTAAACCTCGATCAATTGTTTAACTTTTAGGATAGTTTAAGAAACTTGTAGCGCACTGTTCTCGTTGCATCCTTTGCGTTCCCAAATTTCTCTTTAGAACTATTGCTTTGGAGAGCTGAAACATATTATTCGTGAGGAGAAGGGTTTTTACTCTTCGAGGAGATCTTCCACATGGATAAGACTTACCAGGCTCCTCCTAGCTCTGGCAGGGTCGTTCTGGGGCGCACAATCCCCTCATTACTTGATGAGGCTTGTGCCCAAGCCCCAAATGCTCAAGCTTTGAATCAATGGACTGGCACAAATTGGCAATCCCTTTCCAATCACGGCTTTCGGGCAGCTGCTGAAGCCTGTGCGTTGGGTTTGCTAAGGTTAGGGTTAGAGAGCGGCGATCGCGTCGCTTTATTGATGTATAGCGATGTCAAATTTGGCTTGGCTGATATGGGTTGCCTATGGGCAGGGTTGGTTGATGTACCCATCGATCTCACTCATACCCTAGAGCAAATTATTTTTGTTCTCCAACGCAGTGAAGCTAAGGCTTTAGTCATTGCCGACCTAGAGCTGTTGGTCCAAGTCACGCCACATTTAGGAGATACTCCTCACTTACGGCATATTATCGTGGCGGATGTGCCTGAGGATTGGGCAGAGCAGCGATCGCACTGGCTCCAATCGTTTCCCGTTTCATTGATGTCTCTGGGTGAGTTGCAAAGTACCCAACCCATCCTAGAGACAAGTGAGGCAACGCCAGCTCTACAGGCGAATTCAAAACCTGAGGATTTGGCCACAATCATCTATATCCCGGATGAAGCGGGGCAACTGCAAGGGGTCATGCTAACCCATGAAAACCTCTCTATGAACGCTTTTGCCGCTTTCTCAGGCATTGCCACCCTGGGCAAAGGTGATGAGGAAACAGTGCTTTCTTTTCTGCCGTTAAACCATGTGTTAGCGCGGACGATGCTCTACGGACATATCCTCTACGGGCACAGCATCTACTTCTCCAGTGCTAGCCGTCTCACCAAACATCTCCAGGAGGTTCAACCCACTATCTTAGTGACCGTGCCTATTGTGTTAGAAAAGACATATAGCAAGATTGTCGAGAGGGGGAGTAAAGCTAGTTCTCTATTCACTCGTCTGATCTTTCTCTGGGCGCTAGGTTTAGCCAAACGTTATGAAATTGGCCGCCAACCTAACCTTCTATATGCTCTAGTGCTCAGGGTAGCCGATTGGCTGGTGCTGTCAAAATGGCGATCGCTCTTGGGGGGTCGCCTTAAATATGTGATCTGTGGCGGAGCAGCGCTGAAGGCAGAATTAGCTAATGTCTTTGCCGCCGCTGGCATCCCAATTCTACATGGGTATGGTCTCACCCAAGCCAGTGCGGTGGTGTGCTGTAATCGTGGCTCCTTTAACCGAGCGGGAACGGTGGGACTACCGATCGCAGGGATAGAGGTGGCGATCGCGGAGGATGACGAAGTTTTGGTGCGTGGACCTTGTATTACTTCCGGGTATTACAAGAATCCAGAGGCAACACAGAAACTCGTTGATCAGCAAGGCTGGTTGCATACAGGTGATTTGGGCGCGTTTACAGCAGATGGCTTCCTAAAAATTACAGGTCTGAAGAAGTCTCTGTTTAAACTCGCAACGGGTAAATATATTGCACCACAACCGATTGAGCAGCGCTTACAACAGTTCCCGTTGGTGGCTCAAGCGATCGCCGTGGGTTCCGCCCAAAAATTCTGTGCTGCCTTAATTGTTCCAGACTTACAGGCTCTCCATAGCTATGCCTTGGGAGTGGGGATTGATCTCCCACCCGATGCTCTCCTCACACATCCTCACGTCATAGCGCTTTACCAAGCTTTGGTCGATACCGCCAACTGTCATTTACCATACTGGGCGATCGTCAAGCGCTTTCAACTAATCAACAATCCGTTTACCGCAGAAAACGGCTTATTAAATCCAACCGGGCAACTGAACCGTACCCAGATTAATAAAACCTTTAGTAAAGAAATTGATGCTTTGTACGGGGAATCAGAGCCAAGCTGTGGGAAAGATCAGGATAAGCAGAAAGCAGCTTCTACATCTCCTCAAGCTCCTGAGAGTGACCTGTCGAGCGTGTATCCGTCTGTTTCGCCTGCTGCCTGTCCTGCCTTTGCCCAATCCCTACCTCGGATTAATCGTTTAATCACGTTCATCCTTTGGACGAGTTTGATTGCGCCTCATTCACTCACAAAATTGCCAATCTATTAGCTCATAACCCTCAATGCAAGGGAGAGTTCCTCAATGTTTAAGCCATTTCGAACCGCCGCCGTCCTGGGTGCAGGTGTAATGGGAAGCCAGATTGCTGCTCACCTCGCCAACATCGGTTTAACTGTGCATCTATTGGATCTACCTGCCAAGACAGGGAATAAAAATGATTTGGTAGAAGGCGCGTTTAAGAAAGCCCGCAAGCTATCTCCACCGATCTTCTTTACGGATAAAGTGGCTCATCGCGTCATCCTGGGTAACTTTGAAGAACATTTTGATCGTCTAGCCAATGTAGATTGGGTCATTGAGGCTGTTGTTGAGAATCTAGACATCAAGCAACAACTGATGCAACGGCTGGAAGCGGTCATGCGGTCAGATGCTGTAATTTCTACTAATACCAGTGGATTGCCGATTCATGCGATCGCGGAAGGTCGATCAGCATCCTTTCGCCAACGCTTTCTAGGGACGCATTTCTTCAATCCACCCCGCTATCTAAAATTGCTAGAAATCATCCCGACTCCGGAAACAGATCCGCAAGTAGTCGCACGCATGCGCTGGTTCGGAGAAACACGGTTAGGCAAAGGTGTGGTGATTGCCAAAGACACACCCAACTTCATCGCCAACCGCATTGGCATGTATGCCACGATGCAAGGCTTACGAGCTTGGACGGAACAAGGATACATCATTGAGGAGATCGATACTCTCACCGGAACTCTGGTAGGACGCCCTAAATCAGCTACCTTCCGCACCGCTGATTTGGTGGGGTTAGATACCCTGATGTATGTGACAAAAAACCTTTATCCCGCAATTTCCCACGATGAAAGCCGCGAGATGTTCCGGGTGCCAGAAGTGCTGCACAAACTCGTCATGGCAGGGGCGATCGGAGCCAAAGCAGGACAGGGATTTTACAAAAAACAGAAGGGTGAAATTCTCTCGGTTAATCCAGAAATGATGAACTACGAGCCCGCTAAACCCATGAATTTGGGCGAGGTGGAGAAGTTGGGTAAGGTATCAGCTTTGAGCGATCGCCTGCAAGCTCTGTACAAAGATCCTGGTCGTGCAGGGCAGTTCTTCCGCACCACCACACTGGACTTACTCGGATATAGCGCCCGTCGTATCCCTGAAATTGCTGATAGCCCTGCTGATATCGACCGAGCTATGTGCTGGGGGTTTGGCTGGGATGTTGGCCCCTTTGAGATTTGGGAGATGCTAGGCTTTGAAACCGTACTGGCAGATATGAAAGCAGCCAATATCTCAGTGCCCGACTGGGTGGAAACCATGTATAGGGAGGGCGAAGGATTCGGAAGTAGGCATAGCAGTCAATCGCAAGGATTATTGACCGAATCCTTCGCCCCTACGGTGGACAAAATCAATTTGGGAGAGATCAAAACAGATCCCCAAAAGACGTTATGGCAGAATGCTGAAGCCGCTTTGCTGGATTTGGGCGATGGTGTGGCGCTGTACGAATTTCGCTCTAAAGGCAATACCCTCAGCTTCAAAGTAGTAGAAGGATTAGCTGAGGTTCTAGATCTCCTAGAAGAGCGGGGCGACCTAAAAGGCATGGTGATTGGCAACGGTAGCGCTCATTTCTCTGGCGGTGCAAACCTCGCTGAAATGGGAATGACCGCCCAATCGGGCAACTTGCAAGCACTGGATGACCTGATTGTGGAGTTCCAGTCAGTTCTCCAGCGTATCCGCTATGCCCCCAAACCAGTAGTCATTGCCCTGCAAGGGCGAGCCTTGGGAGGTGGTTGTGAGCTAGTGATGGCTTGTCCTCACGTCGTTGCTGCCGCCGAAACCTATATTGGCTTGGTAGAGGTAGGCGTGGGTCTAATTCCTGGGGCAGGGGGCATCATGCGGACTGTGGCACGAGTGGCAGAACGAGCTGCTAGCGACTCTCCCAGCGACATTCAACCGTTCCTCAAGGCCGCTTTTGAAACGATCGCGATGGCTAAGGTTTCTACCAGTGCCTACGAAGCCCAACAGATGGGATACCTCCCTTGTGATGCCCGCATTTTGATCACTGGAGAGAATCGCCTAGAAGTGGCTAAAGCTGAGGTCATCCATCTCGATCGCGCTGGGTATGCACCCCCACCAGAACAAACCGCCATTATGGTCCTGGGCCGTCCCGCCAGAGCCATGCTAGAACATATCGCTTATGTTTTCCAACAAGGCGGTTTTGCCAGCGAATACGATCGCTACCTAGCAGGGAAGTTGGCTTACGTGATGACAGGTGGCGAACTCTCCGCTCCCACTCTCGTGCATGAAGATTACCTGTTGCGCCTAGAACGGGAGAACTTCTTACCGCTCCTCAGCCAACCCAAAACCCAAGAGCGGATCGCCCACATGTTGAAGACGAAGAAGCCACTGCGGAACTAAGGAGAAACGACCATGCAAGATGCATATATTGTAAGCAGCGTTCGGACGGCAGTTGGCAAAGCCCCTCGCGGTACCCTCCGCAACATGCGTCCTGACGATATGGGGGCGATCGCAGTGAAGGGAGCGATCGCTAGAGTAGAAGGACTAGAAGCAGAGCAGATTGACGATATCATCATCGGCTGCTCCTTCCCCGAAGCCGAACAAGGATTTAACTTGGGACGGGTGATTGCTCAACGGGCGGGATTACCCGACACCGTCGCAGGCTGCACCGTGAACCGCTTCTGTGCTTCGGGATTACAGACGATCGCAATGGCGACCCAAGCCGTGATGACAGGACAAGCCGATGTGATGGTCGCGGGTGGTGCTGAAACCATGAGCCTGATCCCGATGGGCGGTCATGCAATGGTTCCCAACCCAGACCTGATGACTTCAACGCCGCAAGTCTACTGCACAATGGGGTTAACGGCTGAAAATGTGGTGCAGCAGTATCACGTTTCGCGTGAAGATCAAGATGCCTTTGCTCTGCGATCGCACCAGCGAGCTTTGGCCGCCATTCAAGCAGGGAAATTTGAGGAAGAAACGATTCCGCTCCCCATTCACGAAACGCTATATGTAGATGGCGAAGCCAAAACGGTAGATATGGTCTTCCAAGTAGATGAAGGGCCACGGGCGGACACCAGCATGGAAGCTCTAGCAAAACTGCCCTCTGTATTCCGGATGGGAGGCAGTGTCACGGCTGGCAATTCCTCGCAAATGTCCGATGGGGCTGCTGCCACAATCATCATGAGCCAACGCAAGATGGATGAGCTAGGCGTGAAACCAATGGGACGATTGTTAGGTTTCAGTGTGGCTGGCGTACCTCCGGAAGTGATGGGGATTGGGCCTGTAGAAGCAATTCCCAGGGTACTCAAGCAAGTCGGTTTAACCCTAGATGACATTGGCTTAATTGAACTCAATGAAGCCTTTGCCGCTCAATCTCTAGCTGTGATCCGTAAACTGGGTCTCGACGAGGAGATCATCAATGTCAATGGTGGCGCGATCGCTCTAGGACATCCTCTCGGCATGACTGGAGCTAAACTCACCGCCACGATTCTGCATGAGATGAAACGACGCGGTGTGCGCTACGGCTTGGTGACGATGTGTGTTGGTGGCGGCATGGGTGCTGCTGGCGTGATTGAAAACTTGATGCTTTAGCAATTAAACAGACCCCTCCCTAACCCTCCCCCACGGGGAGAGGGAACCGCATTAATTGATACACCCCTCTCCGTACCAGGGAGGGACTGGGGAGGGGTTATTAGAGGTAATCGAATCGCATCTTTATCTAAATCGATTTGGTGAAGGTCATGCTTCCTATTTCCTTGGCGATCGCCTTCTCTCTTTCCCTCTTTCTCCTCCTACTTCTCGGTTATTTAGGAGTGCCGCTCTGGGCTTGGTCACTTTATACAGCGGGTATTCTGGCAGTTTTTCAAGCCCCTACTTGGCTGTGGATAGGATTCGGAATTGTAGCTTTGGTGCTGAATCTCCCTCTGTTGCGGCGATCGCTCCTTACAGTTCCCTTGATGAATGCAATTCAAGTGCTGAAGCTATTGCCCAGTATTTCTGAAACCGAGAAAGCCGCGATCGAGGCAGGAACAGTTTGGGTCGATGGAGAATTTTTCTCTGGCGCACCTGACCTGAACCGGATGAGCAGTGAGCCCTATCCAGAACTGTCCACCGAAAGTCAAGCATTTCTAGATGGACCTGTAGAGCAAGTTTGCCGGATGGCGACGGATTGGGAGATCAATCGCCGTAAAGACTTGCCGCCAGAAGTGTGGCATTATCTCAAACAAGAGCGCTTCTTCGGCATGATGATTCCGCAAGAATACGGCGGATTGGGTTTCTCCAATTTGGCCTACAGTGCGGTGATGGTGAAGTTGGCCTCGCGATCGTTTATCCATACAGCCACCGTTGGAGTCACCAATTCTCTTGGCCCCGCGAAACTGCTACTGAATTACGGCACCCCAGAGCAAAAAGATTATTATCTCCCTCGATTAGCTAAGGGTGAAGAGATGCCTTGTTTTGCCCTCACTGAACCTACTGCTGGTTCTGATGCTGCCAGTATCACCTCAGAAGGCATTGTGTTCCGGGGTGGAGACGAAAAACTGTATCTGCTGTTGAACTTTCGCAAGCGATATATCACATTAGGGGCGATCGCTACCCTGATCGGCTTGGCTTTCAGGCTCCGTGACCCCGAAAATCTCCTAGGTAAGGGTGAGAATGTTGGCATTACCTGCGCCTTGATTCCAGCGGATACCCCTGGTCTAGTACTAGGTAAACGCCACGATCCTATGGGAGTACCGTTTTACAACTCTCCGGTAGAAGGGCAGAATGTGGTCGTTTCCATTGACCAAATTATCGGTGGCAGTGAACAGGCAGGCCAAGGCTGGAAGATGTTGATGCAAAGCTTGGCGGCAGGCCGAGGCATTAGTTTCCCTGCCTCTTGTACCGGAATTGCCAAATTGGTCACGCGAGTTACTAGTGCCCACGCAGTAGTACGAAGACAGTTTGGGCTATCGATTGGGCGGTTTGAAGGCGTGGAGGAACCCCTAGCCCGGATTGCTGGGCTGACCTACCTCATGGAAGCAGCCCGCATCTACACCTGCGCGGCAGTAGATAATGGAGAAAAACCAGCGGTTGTTTCTGCGATCGCTAAGTACCAGTTCACAGAGCTATCCCGTAAGCTGGTCAACGATGGCATGGATATCCTCGGTGGTTCAGGGATTTGCAAAGGCCCGCGAAACCTTTTAGCCAACGTCTACACCGCTATGCCCATCCCGATTACAGTAGAAGGCGCAAATATCCTCACTCGCACATTGATGATCTTTGGACAGGGAGCAATTCGTTGCCATCCTTATATTTATCAAGAAGTTACGGCTTTGAATGAGGGAGATGCGATCGCCTTTGATCATGCCCTTTGGCATCACATCGGCTTGATGGTTCGCAACACCATCCGGTCAATGTTGTTGAGTCTTTCCCGTGGAGCCTTAGCTCAATCTCCCGTATCTGGCCCCACGGCACAGTATTACCGCAAACTGGCTTGGGCATCTGCTACCTTTGCCACCCTCACAGACATCGCTCTGATTGCTTTTGGCGGTTCCTTGAAGCGACGGGAGAAGCTGACGGGACGTTTTGCTGATGTGCTCTCCTGGATGTATCTAGGTATGGCTACTTTACGCCGCTTTGAGGCAGAGGGACGCAACCCAGAAGATCTCCCTCTGGTGCATTGGTCAATGCAGTATGCTTTTGCTCAAATTCAACTGGCATTTGAAGGGTTATTTGCCAATCTATCAATCCCTATCCTTGGCCCAGTGTTCCGAGGGCCGATCCTTTGGTGGTCTCGGCTCAATCCTATCGGCACCCTGCCAACAGATGAACTCGGCGGCACACTGGCTCAAGCGGTGGAGATGCCCGAAGGAGTACGCGATCGCCTCACCACTAATATCTATGTTCCTTCTCATCCTGATGAGGCCTTAGGACGATTGGAGCAAGCCTTCCAGCTATCTATCCAAGCCGAAGTTATCCTCAAAACCATCAAAGCGGCTATCCGCGATGGCAAACTCCCACCTGCTAAGCCAGAAAAGCTAATTGATGCCGCTTTAGAAGCTGGAGTGATTACAGCAACAGAAGCCACCCTAATCCGCGAAGCCGAATCTGCGCGTAATGAAGCTATTCAAGTAGATGCCTTCTCATTGGAGGAATACCAGCAAGGTGCACAACTCACCGCCTGGCCCACCAAAGAACTGATGCACCACGCATAATTCGTACTTTCTAAAAACTCGTAGGGACAAAGCATCCAGCCAGCAGTGTAAACCACCGACTGTAAACTCTGATCTGAATGCTTTGTCTAGTGCAAAGTTGAGCTAACTCAATAGTCCCGATCTGTCTTCAAGGGCATAGCATTCGGAATAACACTCAATTGTTTTCCCTTTTAATCACTGTTCAAATGCTATACCTCTACAAGGAAGGTTTAAAGTGCTATGTCTTTTGCCATCAATGCCACGCATGATCCAAATTTGCGGAGTTGGGTGGAGTCCGCTAACCAACCCAATACAGACTTTCCCGTTCAAAACCTACCGTTGGGGGTGTTTCGCAGACACAACAGCACCGAATATCCTCGGCTGGGTGTAGCGATCGGCGATCAAATTTTAGATCTCCTCCAGTGTCATGAACGTGGGCTTCTAGAAGGGCTGCCTGGAGATCTGCAAGCAGCTTGTGTAGACTCTAATCTCAATGCTCTAATGGCTCTGGGCAATCAAGCGACATCGACGTTACGGCATCGCTTGAGTGAACTATTGCGATCGCCTCAGCAGTCTTCCTCAATCGACCCCGACATTCTCGTACCCATGTCGGAAGCAGAGATGCTATTACCTGCCGCGATCGCTGACTACACAGACTTTTATGCGTCTATTTTTCATGCGACCAACGTCGGCAAGCTGTTCCGCCCCGACAATCCTTTGCTGCCTAATTACAAATATGTACCGATCGCTTATCACGGACGCGCGTCTTCCATTGTGGTCAGCGGTACAACCATCAAGCGCCCCAACGGTCAACGCAAACCACCAGAAGCCACAGCGCCGAGCTTTGGCCCCAGTCAAATGTTGGACTACGAGCTGGAAGTCGGAGCTTTCGTAGGAGTTGGTAATGAGTTGGGAGAGGCGATCGCCATCGATCAGGCTGAGGATTATCTCTTTGGACTGTGCTTAGTTAATGATTGGTCTGCTAGAGATATTCAAGCTTGGGAATACCAACCACTGGGACCATTTTTGGCAAAAAACTTCGCCACTACCATTTCTCCGTGGGTCGTGACTACGGAAGCCTTAGCTCCTTTTCGGTGTTCTGCGTTTCAGCGGGCTGAAGGAGATCCGGAACCTTTGCCCTACTTAGCTTCTGAGCGCGATCGCCAACAGGGAGGCATTGCCATCACTGTCGAAGTATCTTTATGTTCTACCCAAATGCGAGAAGCAGGCATTGAGCCTGTGCAACTTAGTCAGGGTTCGTTTCAGGAAATGTATTGGACCTTGGCTCAGATGCTTACTCATCATGCTAGCAATGGCTGTAATCTCCGTCCTGCTAATTTGCTTGCCAGTGGCACTATATCTGGGGCAGAACCAGGTTCTCAAGGATGCTTGCTAGAAATTACTCGACGTGGCTCCCAACCCATCGAATTACCCACCGGAGAAAAGCGATCGTTCCTGGTGGATGGAGATGAAGTGATTCTACGGGGTTACTGTGAGAAATCTGGATATGCCCGCATTGGTTTCGGCACTTGCCGAGGGAGAGTAACAGGATGATATTTATGGGCAACCAAAAGGGATTGTCCCTATAGCTTTCAGGGTCATATTGTGCAAGGCATTTTCCTGAATTAACCAGGAGGATCGGTTACGCTGCCACCTGGATTGCGGGTTCTTCAGAAGAGGCTTCTGTGGGAGCGCCATCTTGCACTAAGGAAGGCATCTGACCACTCTTCTGTACTAGGCTCCCAACCATTGCCAATAAAGCATTGACTTTGCGCGATCGCCATTCATCCACAAGTTCAGCCACTTGAGTGGCAGGTAAGCGACGCTCTAGCGCTTCATACAAATAAGCCGCATGTCCAGTTTCATCCTTGGCGATACTGAACATCCCTTTCTTCAGGCTGGCACTCCGTAGATCATCGTCGGGGAGAACTTGAGCCATCCGGGCAAAGTCTTTGCTGGCATCGAGTTCCAGAATATAAGTACTGGCCATAAATACAGCCCAATCTATGTTTTCTGGCTTGAGGTCAGCCTGGGCATAGCCTTCAAAATAGGCAGCAAAGAAAGGACTACGGCGCTCTTCAGGTTTGCGATCTTCCGATTGCTTTGCTAGTTGTTTGAAGTCAATCACTTGCTTGTTGAGTTGCTTCAAGGCTTGAGCAAAAATTTGCCCATGTCGCCGTTCATCTGCGGCATGACGGCCTAGTTTCTCTGCTAGCCAGGTATCTCCTTCAGCAGCGGCGCGATCGCGTAATGCTTCTAGAAACGGCACAGAGCCCGACTCAGCCAATTGAAATCCCGCAACAATATTAGGCCGTGTCAGGGGATCGCGAATTTGACTAGCGTAGACATACGCTGTGGCTGCAGATCCGACTAAATGGAGAGCGTAAGTAAAAATATTCATTCTGGAGTTCACATTAAACAGCTGCCATCTCTTCCTGCTCGTGCTCAATCTTGGTGCCGAGGGCTTTGAGAAACTCAGCCAACCAGCGCGGATGAGCAGGCCAAGCAGGAGCTGAGATCAAATTGCCATCAGCGATCGCGTCATGCACAGCAATTTCTACATATTCTCCTCCAGCGCGATTCACGTCGGGGGCGCAGGTAGGATAAGCCGCACAACGCTTACCCGCCAACACACCAGCCGCTACCAAGACTTGGGGGCCATGACAAATAACCGCGATCGGTTTGTTGTGACCCGCAAAATGGCGCACAATCTCAATCACCCGCGAGTTGAGGCGAATATACTCTGGTGCTCGCCCACCAGGGATGACTAAGGCATCATAATTGGCTTCGTCAATGTAGTCGAAGGTGGCATTGAGTTCAAAGTTGTGCCCAGGTTTCTCGCTGTAGGTTTGGTCACCTTCAAAGTCATGAATCGCGGTTCGAATTTTGTCGCCTGCTTCTTTGTGTGGACAAATTGCGTGTACCGTATGCCCAACCATTTGTAACGCTTGGAAAGGCACCATCACTTCATAATCTTCGACGTAGTCGCCCACCAACATCAAAATTTGCTTGCTTGCCATCGTGATTAACTCCTGCCAGATGCCCTGAATGCTTGCAGCTCTAAATTATTGTCTAATCTAATCGGTTTGCTGCGTTATGGATGACATTGGTTAAAACTTGTATCGTTGTGCTACTCATTCATGCTAGCTCGCGATCGCATCCATAACCATCCAACCCTTAAGGGTGCTAGCGATGCCGCTTGTAAGTGTCCCAGTCATGGAAAGTTAGGTACAAGACCCGCCTCTACCAAACCCGCTAAACTTTTAGCAACGTCAACCCAACGATTGGTTAGAACCTGCACAATTTTTGCAGTTCGACTCAGTTAACTTGGTAGCAGAAATCTCAGTAGTTGGCTTGGCAGAAAAAGAAGCGAGAGTTTGTTCGATAAAGTTTAGGCGCTGGCGATGCTGCAACCAAATGCGGCAAGCTTCTTCAGTCAGTTGAGCTTCTTCAGGGGGCAAGGATTCTTCGAACTGATTCTGGGCTAGAACCTTGGCTACCCGACTGGCTTGTTGATACTCTACCCCTGCTTTAACCAGCTCCGCATGGAATAGCCGTGTTTTTTCTTCAACGGATACAAAAAATCTAGTTGACATGAACAACTGGCGCGATCGCGGTTAGGAGGGGGCAACTACTACATAGTTTCGCTACTAGTTGACACGATTCGCATCCGCCTAAAGATTAACTTCTGACCCACATCAAACTCTACTCGTTATAGCCCTCTCATGGTTGCCCTAGATCTCCCCTAGATCTCATAGTGCCAAACTTCTTCTTCTTGCAGCACAATGCGCTGAAGGGATAGGCGACGAATCAAGCCCTGTTGCTCTAGCTGATTGAGAGTGCGGGTAATAGTGACGCGAGTGGAGCCGAGCATGTCAGCAATATCTTGGTGGGTGAGGCGGAGATCGATCAGTTGTCCTTGCTCAACTTGACGACCAAACTTTTTGCCTAACCAATTCAATAGCTTCAGCAGCATCATATCAACGCGACGATGGCTGCGAATTAGCGTCAACTCTCCAGCTTGTTGAATATGAGCCAGCAAAGCGGATTGAGTTTGCAGCCAATTGTCGGTTTGCAGCCGAGTTGCCTCTACTTTTGTCAAACACTCCAATTGATAGGGATCGATTTGGGCTAACGTTTTGCCCACAATTTCTCCTGCTCCCCACAAGCCCAGTGTGACGACAGTGCCATCCTCTAACCAGCTCAAGGCTCTAACTACACCCGTCTCAATCTTCCAGCAGCTCTCCGTTTCCAAAGGCAACAGCGATCGCGGCGCAAAATGCCGGGAATTCGTTGATGAGGCTTGAGTTCGAGGTAGCACGGAGATAGACATAGCCTTCAAAAATACTATATCCCGATAGACTAACCGGGGTTTAGGTAAATGTCAATTTTTTGATAGCAAATTTGAATGAGTTTATTCAAGCAGAACTTACGCAAAAGTCATTTGAACGGACGGATGCTTGAGTTGCTCCTTGAGATACTCAGAGAGCATCCCGTGCTTGATTTGATAGATAGTTCTACCACTTTCGTAGGCAA
>NZ_JACJPA010000020.1:0-9414 GCF_014695845.1 Trichocoleus sp. FACHB-591 | reverse complement strand
TCGCGTACCAAAGCGGCAGAACGATTTATCAGCTCAAGCATGGGATGCTCTCGGACTACCTGATTGAGCAACTCAAGCACCCGTCCGTACAAATGACTCTTGCGTAAGTCCTGTTGGTGTTCCCCTCGGCTAGGAGAGCTCCCATTGATGACCACAATTTCAGAAACAGAGCTTGGAAGACGGTGCTAGCTGATGTTGGGGTGGAATATCGCAAGCCCAGGACGACGCGAGCCACGCTGGTGAGCCATGCGCTAGATAGGGGCATGTCACCAGCGGAAGTAAGCGAGCTGACCGGACACACTCAGGAGACGCTGTTTAGGCATTATGCGGGGAATGTGAAAAATCGCCCTCAACTACCTGACCTGTTGGGAGATTCTTGAGCGATCGCCGTCCTCGGCTGCTGAGCAGTGACGCTCTAAAATGCTCGACTGCCCGTTGATGGGTTTCTGGGTCGTGGAGGTTTGCTAGCCAGTCTTCAAGCATTTCTTTGTTGTAGCGGTAGCCACCCCGGGGGAGCTGGAACCAATGAACGCCCTGAATCCACCCAATCTCTGAATCAGAGCGATAGCGGTCCAGAGTATCGGTGCTGATGTCGAGTAGGGCAGCCGCTCTCTGGGGGTTGAGGACAAACAGCGGTTCGAGCAATTTGGCTTTAGGCATTGTCCACACCCACTAATAGATTCAGTTGCCCTTCACGCTCTTGCTTCAGTCGTCATTTGGTTGCCATTGCTTTGAGGTCATATCGGCAGTGGCAGACGGAACACGAGGCGCGTAAGTTTGAGCGATCGCAGTTTTCCGGCTGGTGGTCGAGGTGAGCAGTGGTGAGTGTAAAGCGGGTTAGTTTAGGGACCAGAACCATGCACCCAAACTCTTCATCATCCTCCAGCTCGTCTAAATCACCTGCCCATTGTTCATGCTCTAGTTCAATGCGATCCCGCAGATCGCCATCATCTTCCCCAGGGCGACGGCAGGGCCTACCGCAGTTTTCACAGGTCCAGTTCACTTCTGTCTTGATGGCGAGGGCGATCGCGTCCCAGTTTTTGGGGTAGAGTTTGCGGTTCATCGGCATGGCGGTGCCTCCTGAATCAGCTTGAGTAGATTGACTGGATAGTCATCCTTGAGCTTTCCAGGGAAGGTGACATGAACGCGATTAGTGGCTGCGTCGTAGTAATCGACGTGACCTCGCCATCCTGCGGGGTTAGTTACGTAGTCGCCTGGATTAAAAGGTGGCTTTACCTCTGAGGTGGTTGACTGCATTAAGTAGAGGTCACCACGCTGGTAAGTGCGAATAATTTGCCAGCTAGGAGCTTTGATTTCAATGCCCTCTGAAGTGATGCTCTGGACCGTGGCAATGCTGCCAGCAAATCGACCTGCATCAACTCGTACTTTGTCGCCTATTTGGAGGGCAACTTCACGAGGGTTGAAGTGATCAATCAAGTGATCATTTGCAATAACGGCGGTAGTGATCACTTGCTGATCACTGGGCGTGATCACTTCGTTTCTTGGAGTGATGCGGGTTGTAGCTCGAAGTGATCAAGTGATCGCTCGTTTTGCGATTTCAACAGTGAATTTTTTTGATTTTTAGTGATCACTTGATCACTTGGAGGTCTATCGCTTACTGGCTGCGGGTTTAGGTTGATCACTTCGGAGTGAATCACTTGGCTGAGCACTCTGATCACTTCGATCACTTGAAATATTGCTTAATGTGCCAGCAAAGTACACATGACCCCGCCCTACTTGCGATCGCCGTCGCTGAATGATGCCTTTGCACCAAAGCTCATAGAGGGCACGTCTAGCAGAGTGCTTAGCTAGTCCGATGAACTCAGCTATTTCTGTGGCAGTGTAGGGAATGCCTTGATGGTCTGAATCGAAGAGCCAGAGTCTGACTCGGTGTTCTTGGGTTGAGGCTTCGGAGTTTTGATCGTCGTTTTCACCTTCACCCATGTAGCTGAAACTAAAACTATCTTCATCGAACTGAAAGCGATATTTTCCCGGTGGTCTACCCAAACGAGTCTTTTCAACCCGCAGTAACCGTTCTTGTGGGGTTTCGAGGTTGCTCTTGAGGCTCCAGACTTCTGAGACTGAGTTGTGAATGGCTCTACTACCACGGGCCTGTCCCATAAAGTTGGAGTGGTGAATGATGACGAAGGTGCAACCAAACTCATTGGCGAGGTCACGGAGTTGGAGCAACGGTCTAGCGTATTCCGTGTCGTTCTCACTAAAGATGCAGTTGCGGTTGATGCTGGAAAGGCTGTCGATGATCACCAGCTTGGGGCGGTGTTCTTGTAGATAGCTGGCGAGGCGGGGCATAGCTTCTACTTGCCAGTCTGGGAGGATGTGAAGTGGATCGGTCTCAGCAATGCCCCTAATGTCTATGCGTTCGTTGGTGACGATGCTGGGTTCATCGGTCTGGACCAGCAGCACCTGGCCTTGCTCAACGGGGTAGCCATTCCGGGGCTTACCTTTGAGAACGCATTCCATGACTTCGTAAAGCATTAGGGTTTTGCCTGCGCCGCCGTCGCCATGTAGGAGCAGAGTAGTGGCAAGGGGGAGCCAACCAGGAATGAGCCATTGCATCTCTTGAGTGTGGAGGGCTCGGAACTCGGCAACGGTCAGGGGTTTAATGGGAGCTTGCTGGCAAAGAGCTTTGTTGTAGGCTGCCATCATCTGGCTCGGTGTACGTTTAAATTTACGTGCAAGAGATTGGAGCTTCCACTCCCTTAAGCCTGCGTCCTGTATCTCTTCGAGCTTTTTAACTTGGCTAATGACGGCGTTAAATTCGGCTTCCTCTGCGTCTTGACCCGTTCGACGTTGGAGAACAGTTGAGGCGATCTGCTCTACGATTTCGACTGGGGTACCATGCCATTTGGCGATTTGGGCAAGTTGCAGTTTTGGAAAGCGCGAACTGGTGGTGGCTGCTAGAATTTCGTCTTCTAGGGCTTGTTCGGCTTGTTTGGCTAAGGGGGTGAGCTGGGGCGGAACTTCTAATGCTTGTTTTTCAGCTTCAAAGAACTGACGGCGTTCTTCTGGTGTGGCTTTGGCAAACCACTGATCAAATTCAGCAGGGGTTAAGTCTTGAAGATCCATTGTTATTGCTCCCTGCTTTTTGTCGATGTCGATGGTTGGCTATGATTGATAGGAAATTTCACATTTGCTCCTGAATATTGGTTTGGCAGGTGTAACTGGTGGGAGCTGCTGGGGCAGGCGGCTCCTTTTTCATGGGCGATCGCCTCATGGGGCATCAACTCCAATAAACCCAGTCCTTTTTGTTGGTAATGGCTTGGCGCACTAAGTTACGCCGCTGGATTTTGGCCCCTTGCGCTAAGCGCCTCAGGGTGTCTGAGATAGTTTTTTCTGAGAACGACGCGAACTCAGGTTGCGATCGCAAATCAGACGGCCTGAATTGTTTACCAGGCTGAGATCGCAGAAATTGAGAGATGTTGGCAGCTAAATTCATGGCGATCGCCTCACGGCTAACTCCCCTTCACCACCGCACTGGTCGCAAGTTTCCCATTCCACCTGGTCTGAGTCGGGGTAGGTAACTTCGGATTCGCCACCAACGCAGTGAGGGCACTCGTAGAGGTCGTAATGTAGCTCTAGTTCTATGGGGTCAATCTCTGAAGGGCGTTTTACCTGGATCTTGCTCATAAGCTCCTCCCATAGCAAAAATCCCACTCACACCGCGACTGTGAAGCGATCGCGGGTAAGTGGGCACAGTTTTCAGATTTAAAACAATGCGAAAATAGGGCTGTTAGGCCCTTCGTTGGAGTGTACATTTATACCTCGGTTCTAGCGAAGTGGTCTAACGCAAAAGAGCCGGGGACTGGTGCAAGCAGTCCTCGGCCCTCTAGTTGCTTATAAGTTTCGGAATTCCATCAACATTGTAGACTCCTCAATTCGTTTGTGCTTGTGCAGCCTGCTACTAGGCTGTTTTTTATTGCCTGTAGAAGCGAAAGCCTAGGCAAAATCGCTTATTCTGCGGTTTTTAGTACTGTCCTCACCTTGAGATGATTAGGGGTGAGGACGGGAGCCAACCCCGTCCTCTATTGTTAGCCCTCATATTGAACACAGTGTTTAAACACTGTGCTTAGACATAGTGTATGATAGACCCAATCGATTTCAACGTCGAGGAGGGAGAATCTCCTTTGAAAAAGATCCGAGAGTTGTTGGGAGTGTCCCAGGAGGAATTTGGTCGAAGAATTGGAGTGTCTGGTCAAACGGTCAGTCGATGGGAAAGGGGGATTTGGCCTGCAACCTTTACCCTTGCTCAAATAAGGGCACTTCGTAGAGAGATTAAAGCCCTGGGGCTTGACCTCGATGACATACCGGATGATTTAGGACCAAGAAAGGCTCAAACGCAAAATTAAAGCTAGGGTTGCAGCCCTAGCTCCAATGGTTCAAACGGAGGTGAAGATAACTAAAAATTTGTGTTCCATCTGCCAGGGAAGGGGAGGCACCCCCAAACCCTGGTTCCCCAAAGTTACGTGCATAACAATGGAGCAATTAAATGATGACACTTTCACGCGACGGCGCAAAGATTTTAAGCCCTTGGGCAGAAAGCGATCGCAGCTTAATTCAAGGAGATGACCATAGAGGCGGGGGCCGAGTTATGAAACTGAGCGAATCTGACAAACTCTACATCTCGGTTCAGATTCATCGGTACAACAGCTTCACCTCAGCTTTCAAGGCATCGCAGAAGACTAGACAACGCGCTAGCTTGCTGGCCTATCGGGAAAATTGCCTTTGGAGAATTGCATCTTGCTCGGAACTGTTAGGCGATGCACTTGATCCAGGCGGGGCTTTAACTGATGACCAGTGGAACCAAGTGCTTGAGTTTATCGAGCAGTTCCAGGCCAATAACTAACTAGTTCATCGGGCGATCGCAGCTCTACTCTCCTCTGAGCGATCGCCCTCTTTCCTATGCCAAAAATTTGCACTAGAAGCCATGAAAGACCTTGCATTCATCGTTTGCTTAGCGGCAGCGGCTGCAATCGTCGCACCTACAGCAGCCGATCTGCTCACTGCCCTGAGCCCTAAATACATTAAGCTCGAAGCCCAAAAACAGCAACTAGAACAGACCGCACGAGACTATCAAGTGTATCGGGAGGCCGTCAAAGATGCCCGATAAACCCCACGACGAAAGCCAAATCATTCTGTAAGGCTCTGACCTGGGAGACATCATTCGTCCCACTGCCAAGACCGTCACTGTCCAGAGCAATCGCCAGCATCCCGTGATGGAAAGCCAATGGCACTGGCTAAACCTGCTCTTTCCCCCTGCCAGACCACGAGACATGCTGCTACAAATCAGCTCCCGCATCTTCCCTACATCGGTGGTGGTGGGAGTCATCGTCACCAGCTCACCACTTTGGTGGGGGACTGCTGACCTAATTCCCTTCCTCGTTGTGGGGGCGATCGCCTTGGTTGCCGCCGCTTGGTTGTTCAAGTTTGTGGCTCAGAACGTCCCCAACGGTCGGGACCTCATGTTCTACCACTATCTGTGTGTGCTGATTGGCGTTCTCCTAGCTCTAAACCTCTAATGCCAGACATCCACCCCACTGAACTGCAACTGCTGCTCGAAGCCAAACGGCGCAATACTCTCGCTGCTTGGTGCGCGATCGCAGCTCTACCGTTCTGCGCAGGAATGATGCTGGCAACCCGTTCCCCTTGGCTCAAGCTAGGGGGCGCGGGGCTAGGCACAGCCTTCACCGTCGTGGGTGCCCTCGCATCCTCAGCCGCCAAAGATGCCGAGTACCGCTTGCAAGATTGGTCAGACATCTCAGCTCAGAGCTACCAAAACCGCCTTTACAAGCTGATGAACCCAGTTAACGCCACGGTCACCACCGTAGAAGCAGAAGTTGCACCCGAAATCTACAACTTTGACAGCATCCTAGATGAGGCCGTGGGTATTGCCCTCTTGGGTAACAGTGGCAGCGGCAAGTCTAGCGTTGCTAAATACATCATCAACTTGATGGGTGAGACTCAAATTCTCGTGTTGGACCCCCACGACGATGGCGACACCTGGGGCGGCCTGCCTGTGGTCAGCAGCTATGAGGGCATCGCTGAACAGCTAGAGCTGCTGCTCACAGAACTAGACAACCGGGGACCAAAGCGCCGCCGTAAAGAACGACTCGATCCAGTGGTTGTGGTCTGTGACGAGTGGCCTGCTGTCCGTTCCTATTGCCAGCAAAACTCCCTCGATGTCGCCGATCGCTTTTTACTGCGCTTTGGCTCAGAATCCCGCAAGTTCAACATGCTCTGCATGTTCTGCTCTCAATCGGGTAATACAAAGGCACTAGGGCTAGAGGGCAAAGGCGATTTCCTAGAAAACTATCTGCTCATCCGCTTGCACAAAGTTGCGCTGAAGTATGCCAAAAACCTGAGCGATCGCACCGTGGTGCAGCGACTAAAGCAACAGGGGTTCCCCTGCCTAGTGGGAGAAGATGTCAGCATCCATCCCACCCATGGCCACTACCCCCAATTCAAAAAGGGATTGCCCCCGGCTAACCTCAAGCCCCTTCACCCCTCACCCCTCACCTTTGCCACAACCAAGCATCTAGTTTTACCTAGTTCACCCCCGGTTCACCAGCTCACACCCTCCGAGGTTCACCCTGGTTCACCCGAGGCAAGTGAACCAGTTCACCCCAAAGGTGAACCTAACCTTGTGAACCAGTTCACCAATTTGCCGACCCATTCGCCACAACGACAGAGCCTTGGGCAGTTGAACTTGTGTTGCAGCTTAAGGCCAAAGGTTGGACCCAAAACCAAATCATTCCCCATATATGGAACGCCTCAAAGGGCAAGGGGAAGCGCTACGGTAAAGCGCGCGAAAAGTATTTGGCGATCATTAACGAATCGCCAGACGAGCTTAGGGAGTCAGACACTTAGACACTCAATCTAGGCCCACGGCCTCAGAAGCGAGACACTAAGACACTGACAAACTGAGATAAGCCCTCTCTCCAGGGCGGCACGGTTAACCAACACCTGCAACCAATAGGAGAAACCACGATGTCTAACTACACACGACTCATCAAATCCACCCTGTTACTCGCTGCGTTCGGCGGCATCACTGCCCTCGCACTCAAAGTAACTGCCCTACTGCTCAGCGCTCTGGTCATACCAGCACTGCTGACAACGGCGTTAGCGATTCTCGGACTGGCAGGCTATCACGTCTTTCGCCAGCTCCTGCAATCCTTCCAGCTCAGGGAAGCCAGTGTGGAAGCTCCCGCCGCTCAGGAACTGCCACCAGTTACCGAAACGGTAGAGCCCATTCAACCGGAAGAAGCACCACAACCCCCCGTAGTGGCCACGAAACCCCAACCAGTTGCCCAGCAACCGGAACGCATCCAAGCAGCCAAGGTTTACGCCTTGTTTCCCAAAGCTGTAGTCGAACCAGAAGCCAAGCAACCGGAGGAATCAACCCCCACGGAGGAGCCCCAACCGGAAGACGCCACACACCGCAACGTAGAGGAAGAAGCAATTCTTGCATCTGCAACGGTGGAGGAGTCCAGTGTAGAGCCCACCCAAACGGGTGAGGCACAGCCAGAGGAACCGGAAGCAATTCCGACCGAAGGAGACACGGGGCCAACCCTAGAGGCCGAGGATATTGTGAGCCAAGAAGACCTTGAGAACCTAGTCGAATCGGGGAAATTAACTTTCACCAAAATGCGGCAAATCTGTCGAGATTTGAAGCTTACAGGCTACGGCAATATCAAGAACTGCAAGGGCTACATCGCCTTTCTTGCTCAACAGAACCTCAGACGATCTCAACTAGAGAGAGTCGCATAATCCCGTTACGTTCAATCGTCCGCACCGTCCCCCCCTGGTTCAGGGGGGCTTATTTTTGGGAGCGATCGCATTTGGCTATCTTCTTTCACAAGAATTAAGGCTGAGGTTTTGGCGAGCTAATAGTAAATGTAGAGTATCTTTCTTTATATACCTAAAAAGCATACTATACGAAAGGTTTTTATATATTTATCTAAGTTGATGTAATAGATATAGGAGAAGCTACTTGAATTAACTAAATCAATTTGATTTCTAAAGGGAGAAAATAAATTGTAATCCTATGTATAGATAGCAAAGTATATGCGTGTTTCCAAAATAAGATTACAAAACTTTAAAAGTTTTATTGATGTAAGCCTTAATTTATCTAAAGAAATTAATTTAATTGTCGGACCCAACAACTCAGGAAAGTCAACACTACTAAAATCCGTGTTATGGATTCAACAAGGCTCTCAACTACTTCGTGCTGATTTGCGTACCTTTCAAAATGGTGGCTTAGTTGAAATTGAGCTAGAGGATGCTAATAGTTACTTTGACGGGCGAGCTGGATTGAGCCCAATAGCCAGAGCTTATCTTCATTCAGGTGGAGGCCTTGGCGCGGAGATTGCTAATAGTAATTCATCGGAATTATATGGTTCTATAAATTATCCATTTGGAAATACATATCCGCATGCTATTCCAGCTTCTGAACCCAAAAACCTTATCTATCCTTATTTATCAAGGAGAAAAGTAGTCTCTTATGGAGAACTAGTTGGTTCAGCTCAGAGCAATGCTGTATCAGGAAACTTCTCAAATTTATATGCAAAAATTGATCGTCTTACTAACCCTGACATGCCGGCTAATGAACAATATGTCAAAGCATGTATAGATATTATAGGATTCCGAGTTACGTCAGCAAATTCAGAAAATGGTAAAAAAGCAGCTTATATCATTGACAATTTTGAATACATACCATTGGAAGCAATGGGAGAAGGTATTGCTAACTTGCTTGGTCTTATTGTGGATTTGTGTATTGCCGACAATAAACTCTTTTTGATTGAAGAACCAGAAAATGATATCCACCCAAAGCCGTTGAAGAAACTCCTCAAGCTTATTGCTGAAAAGGCTGAAAATAACCAGTTCATAATTACAACTCACTCAAACATTGTTGTGAAACATTTAGGAACTTGGCCTGAGTCTAAACTATTCCAAGTAACAATGAAGTTTGAGGAAAAGCTTCCCACTTCACAAGTTGAGGAAGTAATTAACTCACCAGAAGCTCGTCGAGAAATTCTTGAAGATTTAGGTTACGATTTTTTTGATTTTGATATGTGGTCTGCTTGGTTATTTCTTGAGGAAGCCACAGCAGAAAAAATTATTAAAGAATATTTAATTCCTTGGTTTACACCTGACTTAAAAGGGAAGCTTAGAACATTCTCAGCCAAGTCATTAAGTGAGGTTAAAACCAAGTTTGATGCTTTTGATAAACTATTCGTCTTTCTACATCTTGAGACAGCTTATAAAAACTTAGTGTGGGTTGTTATAGAGCGTTTCCTAGTCTCCTGAGGTACAGTAACAACAATGAGTAAACCAGCTGCGAATATCTTCTAGAGAGACTTGAGCAAATGCCTCTTGAATGGCTTTGTCTAAGGCTGA
>NZ_JACJPA010000002.1:0-2016 GCF_014695845.1 Trichocoleus sp. FACHB-591 | reverse complement strand
CGACTCACCTACCGCTCTCAAAAAGCGAAGCAGAAGCTCCAAGCGGTTTAGTTGCAGATCCAGAGGGCAAGGAGTGACTTAATCAACATCCCTTTCTATTTCCGATAAGGTTTAATAGGCAGTAGACAGGAAGGCTGGGAGAGAGAGGATGCAGAGACGCAGAGAGCCAAAAAGTTGATTGAGTCCCTGTGTCCCTCTCACCGCACTATATGGCGTGGATCATCGCGGCAAGGAGAGATCCGACACAAGTGGCTCAATTGGTTGATACAGGGCAGTTACATCCTTTATTAGATACCGAGGATCTTAGGCTCATGACAACGATCCAAATTGATCCCAACGAGCTATCTGGCAAGAAAGTGCTGGTGACAGGTGGCACTAAGGGCATGGGTGAAGCGATCGTCAACCGTCTGAGGCAGGCGGGTGCAACAGTCATGACAACCGCTCGCTCAAAGCCTGATGAATTGCAACCACCGGATTTGTTCATTCAGTCTGACATCAGCACGTCTGATGGCGTGGAACAAGTAACCAAAGAAGCGTTTGCTCGTCTCGGCAGTGTAGACATCTTGATTAATAATGTGGGTGGTTCTTCAGCACCCACTGGTGGCGTACTGACTCTGAGTGATGAAGATTGGCAGCAGACATTCAACGCCAATTTGTTTGCTGCTGTCCGCTTAGACCGGGCCTTTCTGCCCCAGATGCTAGAACAAGGTTCAGGTGCCATTATCCATATGTCCTCTATCCAGCGCACCCTACCGCTTTTTGCAACCTTGCCATTAGCTGCGGCAAAGGCAGCATTGACCAACTACAGCAAAGGGCTTTCCAAAGAAGTTGCACCGAAAGGTGTGCGGGTGAATACGGTAGCTCCCGGTTTCATCGAGACAGCGGCTACCACAAGACGGATCGAGAGATTAGCAGCAAATGCAAGAACAGATTATGAGACTGCGAGACTTGGGTTGATAGAGTCACTCGGTGGGATTGCAATGGGTCGCCCTGGTCGCCCTGAAGAAGTTGCCGAACTGGTTGCTTTTCTGGTATCCGATCGCGCTTCTTACATCAACGGGTCTGAATTTGTAATTGACGGTGGAACCACTCCAACCGTGTGAGACAACGCATAAAGGTCAGTTTTTATCATCTGATCCTTGTCAACTGAGCGCGAACTGGGCGGAGTATGCTCCGCGATCGCTTCATTAACTCATTCATGGAATAACCCCTATGTCTCAAGATAAACCTTCGATCATTCTGGTTCATGGTAGCTGGGCTGACGGTACATCCTGGCAACACGTCATTCCACTGTTGCTACAGGATGGTTATACCGTCACTGCTGTGCAAAATCCGCTCACGTCTCTGCCAGACGATATTGCTACCACCAAGCGGCTAATAGATGCTCAACAGGGACCTGTTGTGGTGGTCGGGCACTCCTACGGCGGAGCCGTGATCACAGGCGCGGCGGCTGGCAACCCACAGGTGAAAGCATTGGTTTATATTGCGGGTTGGGCACTAGGTCCAGGTGAAAGCGTTAGCCAGTTAATTGGCAATGCTCCTTCCCCACTTGTCAAAGCCATTGCCCCGGATGCAGCAGGCTTCCTTTACATCGATCGCGAAAAGTTTCACGAGGTCTTTGCTCATGACGTGTCACCCGTCGAAGCACAGGTGATGGCAGTGACACAAAAGCCAGCTAACAGTGTGACTTTTGAGCAATCTGTCGAAAGCGCGGCTTGGCAAACCATTCCCTCATGGTATCTCTTAGCTCAAGAAGATCGGGCAATTCCCCCTGAGCTTCAGCGATTTATGGCAAGCCGAATCGGTGCTAAAACCACGGAGATCAAAGCTAGCCATGTCCCTTATATCTCTCAGCCCAGAGAAGTTGCCAATCTGATTCTTGAAGTAGCAAGCTTTGCTGTAAAGTAAGCTCTGCTGTGAAGTAATCCCATCTACCTAACAACATTAATCCTCTACAGAGAACAGAGGAGGAGAACGTCATGACTCACTATGACTACATTGTGATTGGTGCAGGTT
>NZ_JACJPA010000019.1:0-29670 GCF_014695845.1 Trichocoleus sp. FACHB-591 | reverse complement strand
ATTGGCATTTTTAGAGCACTTGGAGCGATTGCAGGCACAAGTGACGCAAGCGAGACAAACTCCCCATCACTGTATTCGCTTAACCACCATTCATCAATCCAAGGGATTGGAGTGGCCGGTCGTGATCATTCCCCACTGTAACCAAGGGACTTTGCCGTTTGGTGAGAACCTAACGTCCGAACAACTGGAAGAAGAGCGTCGGCTCCTCTACGTGGCCATTACTCGGGCTCAAAAGGAACTGCACCTGTATACGCTCAAGCCCCACCCCCTCTCTCAATTTCTTCAGGAAGCTCGAGTGGCAGAAACGCTTCAAACAACAGAGCAGCTCCACCAGCAACTCCAGAGCGATCCGCAAACTTGGCAAGCGGGTGATGTGGCAAAGGTTGTCAAAGACGTTGCGAGTTTAGGGTTCGATCGCTACTTCCAGCAGTGGTGGACTGTGGCACCCGAGACCCAAGCAGCGATCGCCCATACGATTCAGCGCTGCCTACGAGCCGCCCAGCAGCAGCAAATTCTCCACCGCCTGGGGCTTGAGGAGGAGCACCTGGAACCTTGGCAGGCGATCGCTCCCCTTCCAGGCGCAGACACGTCATTGCTAGATTTTCCCGGACTAGAGTCTTTTCGGAACCGAGCCCAACCTTCAGCAACCCTAGCCAATCGCGATCGCCCAGCTTCTTTGGCATCCAATTTATTAGGAAACCTAAGACGGCAAGAGCGAGTTCAACATGAGAAATTTGGGCTAGGTGTGGTGATGGCGGTAGAGATCCAAAAGATAAATTCCGAAGAAATCATTACTGTAAACTTTGAGCACGCTGGAACCAAGCGCATTCTGATTACAGAAAAATTTTGCACGCTGCAGCGGCTGTAGCGCTAGGAGAGGAGGCTAGCTTGAATCACTCTTTATTGAACTCGCTCCCAGGAATTCCTGCTTTGCTTCACGGGGTGTCTTCTTCATCCCATTGAGCAAACGCATCCGCGTCCAACTCTAGAATTTCTACGGAGCGAGTGCGTACGCCGATTTTGTGCTCAATCAGCAGGTCAATCAGCTTTTCTCCATTAATCAGAGTGATGGGTGCCGCACCCCGCTCAACTGCTGCTTGTAGCAAGCCGCACAAGAGCAACACATCGAGCTGAAGTATTTAGATGAATCGGGGTTTTGTCTATGGAGCCCGGTGAGCTACAGCTACAGTCGCATCGGGAAACAGAAACGCCTGGAGCAAACGCAGCAACGCTACGGGAGTCGGATTAGCATTTTGGGTCTTTGGCAACCGGATGAACAGTTCGAGTATGCACTGGTACAAGGAGGATTGAAGAGCGCAAGCTACATCAGCGTGATGGATTAGGTTGCCGCGAGAGCGGCTAAAACACTCCAACAAACGGGACGGCTCAGCGTTATCGTGCAAGACAATGGAGCGATTCACACCAGTAAAGTAGTTCGTCAACAATGGGCACGGTGGCAAGAGCAAGGATTATTCATGTTCTTTTTGCCTGCTTATTGCTCACAGATGAATCTCATCGAAGGACAGTGGCATCAACTCAAGGCGCATGAAATTGCAGGACGAATGTTTGATAATGAATATGACTTAGCCCTTGCTGTAATGGAGGGCATGGCATCACGAAGTGAACAAGGTGGATATACGCTAGAGCGTTTTAAGTTTAAATCATCCTAGTACTACAGTTGTAGATTGGCTAAAATAGAGATATAGCAAAGGATACAAATATTTTTTGTGACGCTCTCATATCAATCTATTCTGGCAACAACTGCGACCTCAATTTCAACTGACGATGTCGAGCGATGGGCAGATGAGTTTGAGCAGTTAAACCAAAGGTTCGCTCCTTACTTCAAACGAGTCGAAACCAAGCAGCACGCCCAGGATTATTTGCAAGGCTTGCTCAGTTCAGTGGAACGCAAAAATGGTTGGCAGATTGCTGAGCAAGTTGGAGATGCCAATCCCTATGCAATTCAGCATCTATTAGGTCGCTCTGTGTGGGATGCCAACTTGGCACGGGATGAATTGAGGAGTTACGTTGTCGAACACCTGGGTCATAGCGCAGCGGTAGCCGTCATTGATGAAACTGGATTTCTGAAGAAGGGCAATCAATCTGTGGGCGTCCAACGGCAGTATAGTGGAACCGCTGGACGAATTGAAAATTGTCAGATTGGGGTATTTCTCAGTTATGCCACTCCAGACGGCTACACGTTCCTAGATCGAGACCTGTACCTACCCAAGAGTTGGACTGATGAACCTAAGCGCTGTCAGCAGGTTGGAGTCCCAGACACCGTTCAATTTGCAACGAAGCCTCAATCAGCTCGTCAAATGCTGCAGCGCTTATTTAAGGCTCAAGTGCCTCATGCTTAGGTGAGCGGAGATGAAGTGTATGGCAGTGACCGACGCTTGCGATTGTGGCCGGAGGAACAGGGGGAAGCTTATGTGCTGGCTGTTTCTGTCAAAGAGCCTCTATGGATTGGCTATGAGCAGTATCGCGCAGATGAGGTGGCAGCAAACTTAAGCGCTAGTGATTGGGTCAGACTCAGTTGTGGAGATGGCACAAAAGGTCCCAGGATTTACGATTGGGCAAAGGTGCGGTTTAATTGCCCAACTGCACCCAAGTGGCAACGTTGGTTATTAGTGAGACGAAGTTTGAGCGAGCCGATGGAGTGCGCCTATTATGTCATCTTTGCATCCGCCTCAACGACTTTGGAGGAAATGGTAAGCGTAGCGGGGACTCGATGGACCATTGAAACGGGCTTTGAAACCGCCAAAGGAGAAGTTGGCTTAGACCACTATGAAGTGCGCTCTTGGCAGGGCTGGTATCGTCACATTACCCTGACTCTGGTGGCTCATGCTTTTTTAACCGTTGCTCGGGGTCAAGGTGCTCAGCCAAGGGTAAAAAAGGGGGATTTGAGCATCTCAGCGTCCCCTTCAATCAGCGATCTCCAATGCAAATGCGGCTTGAAGTCACTCTGAGTATGCCTGAAGTTCGTCGAGTATTATGGGTGCTGGTGTGGGCTTGGACACCGAGCGTGACTTATATTTTGGGCTGGTCTATTTGGCGGCGGATGCATCAGGCAATTGCAAGATTTCATCACTATAAGCGGCAGTGTTCTTTAATAGTCCTAAATCTACAACTGTAGTACTAGGGCGTGTTTTAAAGCCTAGAGCCAAAGGAGAATTGCCGCAATGGAGAGCATGGCGAGATAATTCTCTGCCCGTTTCTCGTAGTGGGTGGCAATGCGTCGAAACTGCTTTAAGCGATTGATGGTTCGTTCAATGCGATTGCGCTCTCGATAAGCCCGATGGTCAAATCGTGTCCCTCGTCGAGATTCATTCGAGCGACGGGGAATGACAGCTCCAATACCACGTCGCTGTAAATAGAAGCGAATGGGATGTCCTGTGTAGGCTTTGTCTGCTGCGACTCGTTGCGGACGCAGACGGGGTCGTCCACGGCCAACTCGTTTGACCTCACCTTGCTCCATCAAAGACTCAAACACCACCGACTCGTTGCGTTGCCCAACCGTCAGTAGGAAGGTCACTGGTTTGCCATTGCCCTCACAGCGCAGATGGATCTTGGTGCTAAACCCACCTTTGCTATATCCCAGTGCCTCTGACTCTGCATCACTGCCGCTTGCTCCTGCTGCATGTTGATGTGATCGAATCACACTGCCATCCACAAAGTGCACCCTTCAGTCAAACTTACCTGCACCATCAGCCTGCTGCTGTAGCTGCTTCAGGATCTGTTGCCAGAGTCCACGCTTGCGCCAAGCATAGAAGCGTCCTGAAACAGTTTCCTACTCTCCATAGCGGTCGGGTAAGTCCCGCCAAGGAGCTCCGGTGCGCAGAATCCACAGAATGCCATTGATGACGGTGCGATGATCATTGGCAGGTCGCCCACCTTTTGGGCTGGGTTTGGGCAACAGGGGTTGTAGTCGTTGCCATTGTTGATTGGTCAAGTCTTTTCGTGAGATTGGATTGCGTGCAACCAATATCGTTACAGTTGTTCTTTATTGCTCTTCATCTCTATTCTAGCTTCGGGTTTTAAAACACGTCCTAGCTACTTACCATACTATTCACTATTATTTTAATCAAAAATTTTGTTAAATATCACTACAATCTATTAATCATATAATTAATTCCCTAATAACTTCTCGATCCATTTAGCTGCAATTAGCGCACAGTAATAAATCTAATAGTCCATACCATATTCTTGTTGGCTCCAATCCAGGCTGTAACATAACCTTATTATCAAGATTAATATTAAGACTTCATAACATCTCCTCGTCAGTCTGCAAGATTTAGGGTAGAAATGCAGAAAGCAATATTCTTGGAGGCCTGAGACTCTTTCGTCAAGCTAAATTCAATTTACTTTTGATTGCTTGTGTCTATTGCATGTATCTATCGCAGTAAGTACAAAGCAAGATGAATCAAGTTTTCACTTATGTTACATGATTTGGACAGTTCGCTGGAAGAGTTAATTAGACGTGAGTTACCACCTAGTCTTGTTGCTCCTGATGCTTTAACCCAAGTAACTATTAGCTTCGCCACTCCTGACAAAGACTTCACTAGGAATGTCAGTTTGCCTGCGATCGATCTGTTTCTATATGATGTACGTGAAAATTTAGAACTACGCAGTAACGAGTGGATCATTGAGCGTCAAAGCAATGGTCAAGCCATGAGGCGACGGCCACCTGTACGGATTGATTGCTCCTATCTGATCACGGTTTGGCCCAAAGAACCTTCAGATTTTCAAACTGAACATCGCTTATTAGGCGAGGTAATGAAAGCGTTGCTACGCTATCCCAAAATTCCAGCTCCGGTTTTACAGGGGCAATTGAGAGGACAAGAACCTTTACCGAGAGCGCTGACGCTACGGCCACCTCAGTTACAAAGCTTAGGAGAATTTTGGCAGGCCATGGGTGGCAGACCCAAGCCTGCGATGAATTATACGGTGACGATCGCGGTGCCAGTGTATGACGAAGAAGACGAAGCTGTACCGCTGGTCATGGATCAACGAATTTAGGGGATAGGCTGCAACGAGAGGTAGGAGATGCCAAAGTGGACGCAATTGGAGCTAACTCGTCGTCAAGTGGCGATCTGTGGCTCAGTGCAGAATGCCCTCACAGGACAACTCATTCAGGGTGCGGATGTGCAAATAGAGCAAGCCCCAGAAACGTTTACTCGCTGGCTGGCGATGAAAGCAGTGCAATATCGCGATCGCTGGCAAACGATGCTTGACCACCCAGATAAACAATATGTTGCATTAGGTTCTACTTTCTATTTAATCCGGAAATTGGGAGATAAAGAAAGTCTAAAGTTTCTGACTTGTACTGCAATCGATGGCTGCTTCTACTTTGTTGATTTGCCCGATGGCATGTACAGTTTGACAATATCCTTACCGAGTGCGGGCAGCCGTTATAGTACGACACAAGTTGACAACATCCAAGTCTCCCGTGACAATAGCGGAACCATTCAGAGAGCCACGGTTGGAATTGACCTGCCTCCAACCGCAATTCAGGGTACCATCACCGAACAAATTAACAATTCTTCCAACCCTAAAAGCCAAACAGGTTCTCAGTTAGCACCCATTGTCTTAGCAAAAATTCAGGTTGAGGGTAGTGACATTGTTACTTACAGCGATCGCGAAGGCAATTACATTTTAAGTGGATTAGAAGTTTGGCAACAATCATCCGCACAATCTCCTAAACCTGTGGTTCGTGTCTCAGCTCAGGGATACAAAACGACAGCTCAGGGAGTCGCGCTGACCCAAGGCCAGGTAAAAAGTTTAGATTTTCAGTTGCTCCGCCTGTGAATAACGTGAGTTATTAAAGCGTTGCGGGTTTATTTAATCTCCGTCTCAAGTCTCAATTTCCGATAAGGAGTTCGTCAATGGCAGACTACAGAACGCCCGGTGTGTATGTTGAAGAGAGGCTTTCAGGATCTGCACCAATTATAGGAGTGGGTACGAGTACCGCTGGCTTTATCGGTGTGGTCGGAGGTGAGACAACGCCTGCAATCGGCGATTCAAGGGGTGCTGCCACCACTCAACTCACGACTCAAGCATTTGGTAGTGCCACCGATAAGCAACCGATTGGGATAGGGGATGGAACAAAAGTAGACTTTGAACTGCCTAAACCGGAAGGCTTCGCGAATGCAGAGGTTGTCACCGATTCAGGTTTTGCCTTTTTTGTCGGCTCCAGTACTAGCGAGCGCAGTGTTAGATCAATTAGAAATGAGGGCAGCAAAGCCTTTGTGACTTTTACGACTGCACCAGCCAATAGTGCTCAAATTACAGGGTATTACCAACTTCGCGTTCCTGCTGCTGTTCCCGTAGCTAGTGTAGTTCCGTCTGGAGGCAGCGCGACAACTGTGATCGCCACTCTACCACCGGATGTTGCAACCAATCCTGATTTATTGGCGGCGGGTCAAGTCCAGCTATGCACCAATTTTTCTGAGTTCAAAAAGTACTTTTGGGACTTCTCGAAAAACCCGCGCCAGAACTATCTCGCCCATGCCATCTTTGGTTTCTTTAGAAATGGAGGCAGCAGTTGTTATGTAGTTTGGGTGAATCGAGAGGCAGAGATCCAATCTGCCTTAGAAACCTTTGAAACGATTGATGAAATTGCCATTGTGGCCGCTCCAGGGATCACCGATAAAGATAGCCTGCAAAGGATTTATGCTCACTGTCAGCAGATGGGCGATCGCGTGGCAATTCTCGATACGCCAGAGGTGGTAGGCGCAGAGAACAAGTTGAATGCGGGACTACTCAAGCCTGGAGAAACCCCAGAAACAGGGATTTTGCCTGGTAATTCAGATTATGCAGCGCTCTATTTCCCTTGGTTACAGGTCTACGATCCAGCCACTAACAACAAGAAATACTTTGTCCCACCTAGCGGTCACATGGCTGGCGTTTATGCCCGTGTGGATAGCCAGCGGGGAGTTTATAAAGCACCTGCCAACGAAACGGTTTTAGGCGCAACTGGATTAAAATACAGCGTCAGCAAAACCCTCCAAGCTGATCTCAACGATCGCGGTGTTAATTGCATCCGCTTTCTCAACGGCAACATCCGGGTGTG
This sequence comes from Trichocoleus sp. FACHB-591, assembly GCF_014695845.1. Classification (NCBI taxonomy): domain Bacteria; kingdom Bacillati; phylum Cyanobacteriota; class Cyanophyceae; order Leptolyngbyales; family Trichocoleusaceae; genus Trichocoleus; species Trichocoleus sp. FACHB-591. The sequence goes on along the minus strand of NZ_JACJPA010000019.1, from coordinate 22,598 downwards.
GGGCGCTCGCACACTAGGTGGCAACGCCAATGGAGAATTCAAGTACATCAATGTCCGCCGTCTGTTTAATTATCTGCGCGAATCGATTGATGAAGGCACGCAGTGGACCGTGTTTGAACCCAACGCCCCCGATCTCTGGGCCAGAATCCGTCGTAATGTCACAGCCTTCTTATTGATGGTCTGGCGGAGCGGTGCTTTGTTTGGCAACACGCCAGAGGAAGCGTTTTACGTGAAATGTGATGAGGAAACCAACCCGCCAGAAGCAAGAGCTTTAGGACAAGTTATCACAGAGATTGGAGTGGCAGTGGTGCGACCCGCAGAGTTCGTCATCTTTCGAATTACTCAATGGGATGGGCCCGGTGGTAGCTGATGGTTAACCTGTCTTCCATTCCTGGGATTTATCGGGAGGAAGTCTTTGCCAAACTTGAGCGTCAGCTCCTGACGGGAATTCCCGCTTTTCTGGGGCTGGCCTCCCAAGGCTCAGTCAACCAACCTCAAGAGTTGACCTTATGGACGCAATTCCTCCAGATCTTTGGCCCTAGTCTCCCGAACAGCTATCTGTATTATGCGGTGCGCGGCTTCTTCAGCAATGGTGGAACCTCTTGCTACATTGTCCGCCTTGACGAAAATCTGGCTCCCGAAACTGCTCTCCTGCAAGGACTGGAATCTTTAGCAGCTCTAGATACGGTTGATTTGATCTGTGTTCCGGATCTCTCATATTTGAGCCGAACTTCGGATCAAAGCCAACAGATGCAAGCTGCGATTTTAGACCACTGCCAGCAACTAGGCGATCGCTTTGCCATTCTTGATGCCTGGAAAGATGCCACTGTTGCTACGGTTCAACAACAACAGCAGCAACTCTCAGAACATCCCGGTGCCCTAAATGGAGCGCTTTACTTCCCTTGGGTTCAAGTGGAGAATAGTCCTCCTGAGTTAAGGATTCCACCTTGTGGTCATATTGCTGGCGTGTATGCTCGCAGCGATCGCAATACTGGTGTGCATCAAGCTCCAGCAAATTTTCTTCTAGAGGATGTACTCGATCTCAGCGTCTCTCTCTCCCACGGCGAACAGATGACCCTCAGTTCTGCCAGTCAGGCGGGAAGTATTAATTACCTGCGAGTTTTACCAGGCCGAGGCATACGAGTATGGGGTAGCCGCACTTTAAGTCAAAGCTTTGACTGGCAACATATTAATGTTCGTAGATTGTTTCTCACAGTGGCTCGTTGGGGCGATCGCCATCTGGCAGATGTTGCGTTTGAACCCAACAATTTTCAGCTTTGGGTGCGGATCGAGCGAGAACTCACTGCCTTTTGCGAATCTTTGTTTCAACAAGGAGCGCTACAAGGAGCAACACCGTCAGCCGCTTTTTATGTCACCTGTAACGAAGAGACTAATCCGCCGGAGATCCGAGCTTTGGGGCAGGTGGTGACTGAAGTGGGTTTGGCTCCTACCGTTCCCAATGAGTTTATTGTGGTGCGACTGATTCACGGCAGTAATGGAGTCACGCTCAGTGGCTAAAGTCTTAGTTTCTCTAGTTTCTGGCTGTTATTAGGAGGTTTGACGGTGCCCAGTATTAAACCCGCTCACAATCCCGATCCGTATCTTGGCTATAACTTTTATGTGGAGTGGAATGGCATTCTCCATGCTGGTTTTCGCCAATGTTCTGGCTTAACGACGAGTCAGAATGCGGGCGAATACCGCGAGGGTACTGATCCGCCTACCATGCGGAAGCTACCGGGATTGAATACCTATGGCAATATCACGTTGCAACGAGGAATCACCAATAACGATGAACTCTGGAAGTGGCGACAAAACGTGATGAATGGAAATCTCGATCGTCGAGAAATTTCGATTGTGTTGCTCGATCAAACCGGGAGTGAAAAGATCCGTTGGAACCTGACCAACTGCTGGCCGACAGGTTGGAATGCCCCCGATCTCGATGCCACCACCGATGGAGCCGCGATCGAAACTCTGGAGTTGGTTCACGAGGGTATTAAGGTTGATAAATGGTCTTAGGGTTTGAAGGATAGGATATGATGCAGCCCACTGAATTTCCATTTACATTGCCCCACGGTTATCTTGATGCGGAAGGTAATCTCCACCGGGAGGGGGTGATGCGACTCTCTACAGCCTACGACGAGATCGCTCCACTCCGTGATCCACGTGTGCAGGCGAATCCAGGCTATCTAGTTTTGATTTTGTTAGCGCGGGTAATTACTCAGTTGGGCACCCTACAACAGCTCAATCCCAAGATGATGGAAGGTTTATTTTCTGCAGATTTAGTTTACCTGCAAGACCTCTACCAACGGATCAATCAAAATGGGCATAGCCGTCTCGCCGTGATGTGTCCTCATTGTCAGGGAGAGTTTGAAGTAGAACCCGTACCTGTGGGGGAGTAACTTGCTACCCCTCCGATCGCTTACGAGAGGAGGTAGCGTATCTGGCCTACCATTTCCACTGGTCCTATGAGCAAATCATGTCTCTGGAGCATCGAGAACGTCAGCAGTGGGTAGGAGAAATTACTCGAATTAATCAACAAATCAACCCCTCCCCGACCAAAAGTTCAGCTCAATGGTTCTAATCGGTAGCTTAATCTATTAAAGGAGAAGTCTGTGGCGATCGTGCCCCTAAATGCTGTCTTTGCTGGAACAACTGGTCAACTGGGTGTTCGCCTCGACCCTTATATGTCTTACAACTTCCTCGTGGAGATTGAGGGGCTGATCGCTGGGGGGTTTACAGAAGTCACAGGCTTGGAAAGTGAAATCGTCGTGGAGCAATATCAGGAAGGAGGGCGCAATGACTTTGTGCATCACTTTCCTACCAGGGTGCAGTATCCCAATCTGGTTCTGAGCCGTGGTGTCACTGATATGGATACAGTTTGGGGCTGGTATCAGGATGCTGCCAAAGGAGATATTCGTCTCAAGAATGGCACCATCATGCTGCTAGATCGTCAGCATTTACCTGCGATGTGGTGGAATTTCAAAAATGCCTATCCAGTGAGATGGTCTGGACCCCAGTTTAATGCCAGTAGTGCCACCGAAGTTGCGATCGAACGCATTGAACTCGTACATCAGGGCATTGATAAACCCATGGCCTCGCGCCTCCTATCAGCTACCAGGGGTGCCGCTGCGATCGCTGGCTTTACAGGTTTCTAATGAAGGAGTCGTTTGTGCAGCAGGATAACTTCCTAGCACCTACTCATTGGCAAGCATCTCTGAATTCAGGGTTACTGCGGCGGTTACTGCAGTCCGTGCAGCCTGGCGTGATGAAGCCCCAGTTCGCTGAACAGGTAATTGCTCGCACACAACGTCTAGGCGATCGTCTTCCCTTACTTGTGCAATTTGCTCAACGCCAAGGAGGAATCGCCTCCTATCCAGTTAATCAACCTCCGATTGTCTATGCTCAACCACTACCTCAGATAGACAGCACACTGCTTGACGAACCAACTCAATCAACAGCTCCAAAGGCTTGGTCAGGGCCACCTACAGTCATTCAAGCGAAATTTGCTAACTCTGCCACCTCTCCGGTTCCACCAAAATCTCGCCCTGTCGCGCAAGCTAAATTAGCCCAGCCTGCTGCGATCGCCCCTGCTGCTCCGACGCTCCATAATCCTCAACACCTTAATTCACCTAACTTAAAACCCTTGTCCGCTCTTAAATCATCTTTTTCTAGTTCACCAGCTCCTCCTGTAGTGCCAATCAACCAACCCACTGTCACTCAGTCAATCTCGAACAATTTACCTGAAGCTGTGGTCAAGGCGATCGCTAGCAGCCCTACCCCTGGCTCACCGTCTTCCCTGGATTTTATCGGGCTACCCGACTCTGAACTATCTTTGTCAGCAGCGACACCTATCTCCCTCCAATCTTCTCCACGTTCCATTGTGCAGGCTCAACGGCTTGCGGCTGTTGCCCACCCACTCGGCCCTCAACTCGAACTGTTACAGGAATATCCGCAGCTTATTCCACCCAGTATTTCACCTCAACCGCAGTCTTTTACGCCCCAGACTGCTTTTCCATTCACCTCTCCCACTACCAGTCCTCAATCTTTGACAGTACCTTCTTCAGCTAGTTCTACACAAGCTAGAGTTCAAGTCAGCAACGGTGCCTCACATCGAGTACTGCCAGTAGGAACTCAACCAAGCTCACAGCCAGCCAGTTCACAGGGAACTCTTCTAGTATTCACTAATCCTCTAGTGCTAGCAGTGCAGACGTATCTAGAGCAAGAAAAACAAAAAGATCAGCAGAGTAGCCGTAGTGTTTCCGAGGTAGCAAACTCCCGACAGATAGGAACGCGATCGCCTCAAGTACCCCAGGCTTCTACAGCCCACACTGCTTCTTTTTCTCCTCCCCAACCGCAGTTCCCTACTAATAATCCTCAACCCACAGTAGATGTAGAAGCATTAACCAAACAAGTCGAGAAGCGGTTGATGCAACGATTGGTGATTGAGAATGAACGCAGAGGTAAGACAAAATGGCGTTAGAGAAGCTGGAGATTGAAGTTGAGGGCGTTTTCCTACCGCTCAAAGTTCTGTTCAATCCCGAACAAATCCAGATCAACCGCGAAGGCTGGAGTCAGCAAAATGGTCAGTTGGTGGGCCAGAATAATCCCTCTACGCTCACCATCAATTTATTTTTTGACACCACATTGCCAGCCTCTACCTCTTTGCTGACTAATCTAGTATCTGAAGCTGTCCCGAGTTTCCTCTTAGATGGATGGAGCAAATATCGACCGGAGGATGTCCGCAATCACACGCAACAGATTTACAACCTCACCCGCAAACAGGGAAAAAATCGGCCTCCTTTTTGTAAGTTGACCTGGGGACGCGGCAATGTTTTATTATCACGGGGATTTCTCAAGTCAGTCACTAAATCCCTGACCCACTTTCTAGAAGATGGGACTCCGGTACGGGCGCTGTTGAACTGTACCTTTGAAGAAGTTCTCGATCCAGAACTAGAGATCCGCATCCAAAACCCGATTGATGACCCGGTCCGAACAGTCAAACGAGGAGAAACCCTCAGCAGCATGGCAATGGAAGAATTTAATGATCCAGCGCTGTGGCGACTAATTGCCGATGCCAATCAAATGGACAACCCGCGTCGCTTAGTGCCTGGTCAACAACTAACGGTGCCTCCCTTGCGAATTGATCGGACTTCGGGTCGGGGAGCTTGATAGTTATGCTGGCCTCAAGTAGCGATCGCCTTCTAGTACCGCGAGTAGAAATCTATATCAATGACAGTCGACAGCCAACGCTAGAACAAGATTTGTTGAGCCTTACCGTTTCAGAGGGTTTAGGGTTACTGAGCCATGTACAGTTACAGTTACCAGGTAAGGACTTAATCAACAATCGGTATACCTGGGTAGATGATGATAAATTGAAGATCGGCAATACCGTCGCAGTGTATTTAGGGTATGGCAATCGGCTGGAAAAAATCATCTTTGCAGAGATCACCAACTTATCCTCTACTTTCTCCCAGGAAAGTGCTTGCACGATCAATGTCGATGCCTATGATTTAGGCCACCGCTTACAACGGGGCATGAAAGCTCAAAGTTTTAAGGAAATAAAACTGAGTGATATTGTGGCTACGATCGCCAGGGCTGCGGGGCTAAAGGTTGATAAAATCCAAGACACTCAAATCAAGCTGGATTATGTATTGCTGCACAATCAGACCGCAATGCAATTCTTACAGCAGCAAGCCGAAAAAATTGGCTACAAAGTCTGGATTGAGGATAAAACCTTGTATTTTCAAAAACCCCGCCGCAATGCCCTGAGACCGATTACCCTATCTTTCGATCGCGACGAGTTGCTAGAGTTTTCTGCCCGTCTAAGTACGATGGAACAGATTTCACAAGTTGAGACGCGCAGTTGGGATATCAAAAAGAAACAAGAGGTGGTGAGTATTGCCAAGGGTAGTCCAGAAGCTCCAGGAGGAGGAATCAGTGGCTCTAAAACGGCGACTCAAGTCTTTGGCACCACCAAAGTTATCAACTTTGCCTCCTCGGCTGACAGTAAAGCGGAAACTGACCAAATGGCAGCGGGACTGTTTGAAGAAATGGCAATGGACTACATCCAGGGAGATGGGAGTTGTCAGGGTCGCACCGATTTGCAAGCGGGGGGGATGGTGAATATTACGGGCATTGGCCAGCGCTTTAGTGGGCAATATACAGTCACTGATGTCACCCACAGCTTTTCTCCCGCCCAAGGTTATCGCACGGATTTCACGGTAAGGAGGAATTGGGCATGATCATGGGTCGCCTGATCGACAATGGTGCGCGTCAGGACGGAAACCGTCTCTATGGTGTCGCCATCGGAATTGTTTCTAATAACAAAGATCCCGAAAAATTGGGACGGGTAAAAGTTAAATTTCCGTGGGTGGGTTTCGACCATGAAAGCAACTGGGCCAGAGTCGCCAGTTTAATGGCAGGCCCAGACCGAGGTTTGTATTTCTTGCCAGAAGTAGATGATGAAGTTCTAGTGGCTTTTGCCCATGGAGATATCCAGTCGCCTTATATTTTGGGGGCATTATGGAATGGTGTAGATAAACCGCCGCTGACCAACAGTGATGGTGAGAACAATCAGCGGATGATTAAATCACGGAGTGGTCATCAGATCATCTTAGATGACAGCGCAGGCGGAGAGAAGATTATCATTCGTGACAAAACTGCCAAGAATGAAATTGTCATCGACTCCAACACCAACACTCTCAACATCAAAGCGGGACAAGATTTAACCATTGAAGTGGGCGGTAAGCTCACCCTCAAGAGCGAAAAAGGAGAAGTGGCGATCGCCTGCAACAAACTCTCCATTACCACCCAGCAAAGTTGTGAAATTCACTCTCAAGCCACTGGTAGCATTACTACCCAAGCGGCCCTCAAGCTTAAGGGTAACCCTGTAACAATTAATGACCCTGCTTTGGAGATTATGTAGGATGCCTGGTTATTTACTCAATCAAAGGACAGTGGCGCAATGTCCCCATAGCGGGCAAGCTCAGTTCACCGCATTAATTCCGCAAGTCAAAGTGATGGGACAACCGATCGCAGTCAAACTATCTCCATCCGGGGCCCCAGGTTCGCCCACACCGATCGCAGGTTGTGTCAATCCTCCTCCACCCCCACCCACAAACGTAGGCCCCTGTACCACAGCCTTTTGGAATACGGCAGCCACGAAAATCAAAGTGATGGGAAATCCAGTTTTGTTAGCAGATAGTCAGTCAACCTGTCTGCCAATTAATGCTCCCCTCTCGATTCTGATGACGCAGACGCGGGTGAAAGGAACCTAGCGCGATGGAGGTTGATTTTTTAGGGATTGGCTGGACTTCGCCTGTACAGCTCACAGCCACAGGACAGATCGAAATGGCGCGATATGAAGACTGTGTGCGTCAATCGATCTGGATGATTCTCAGTACTGCGCCGGGAGAAAGGTTAATGCACCCTGACTTTGGCTGTGGCATTCATGACCTAGTTTTCTCTAATAACGGTGCGGCGGTGATCGCACAGATTGTGAATGCAGTTCATCTCGCCTTAATCCGCTGGGAACCTCGCATTGATGTGCTCGATGTTGATGCCGTTTCTGAGGCGAATCAGCCTAACCACCTGTTGATTCAAATTAGTTACCAGGTGCGAACCACCAACAACCGATTTAACCTGGTCTATCCGTTCTATCTTGAGTAGCTCTATGTCGCCGTTGCCCCCCAAGATTGACCAGCGCACCTACGACAGCATTGTGGCTCAGACTGCAATGTTAGTCGAGGCGTTTACCCGAACTGAAGGGGCAGCACTCGACGGAGCAGTTGTGCGCTCTGGATGGAAACCACCTGGAGCGGCACAAGTAAGCCCAACCATTGATACCCTTGTCGGTCGGCTGCTAGACCAAGACTTGATCGACCCGCAAACCTCTGAGACGATCGCTTGGGGAAGGCTGATTGATGCTGCCTTGGCTGAGAGAATTAGCCAAATTCCGGGGCTGGAGCAGGTAAGCGTCTGGTCACTGCCCAACGCCCAGGTGCCACCTGATGCAGGTTGGGCGCTGATCCGCATCTTTAGTCACCTTGCTACCCTGGTGCGCGATCGCCTAAATCAAGTTCCAGAGAAAAATTTTCTGGCATTTCTCAACTTGATTGGCACCCAGGTCTTGCCACCCCAACCCGCGCGGGTGCCGCTGACGTTCTACCTAGTGGAAAACAGCACTGTAGATGCCTTGGTGCCTGCCCAAACCCAAATTGCGGCACTTCCGGTGGAAGGGGCGACTGAGGAGGTGGTATTTGAAACCGAGCGGGATGTGCTGATTACCCCAGCGCAGTTGCAAGCCGCCTTTGTATATGAACCAGATATCGATGCGTATAGCGATCGCACGGCCATCGCCACAGGCCAAATTGACAGCAGTTTCCCACTATTTGTGGCTGACCAGCCAACGGAACACAGCTTCTATCTCGCCTGCGATGCTTTGCTGACGTTGCCTGGAGCTAAAACAGTCATTCTGACGTTTGATTCTCCGCAAGGTGCGCAACTCGCGTCCTTACCTGTCACCTGGTCATTTTGGCATGGAACGCGTTGGCAGCCGATCGAGAGTACCTCAGGATCTGGGGATCTTCAGTGGACTGTGACGCTGAGGAATTTGCCACCTTTGACTCCTCACCCGATAGATGGACAGCTAGCAGGCTGGTTGCGAGCTGAACTAGCCAGCCCTTTGAGAGATACGTCTACCCGTTTTCAGATTCAAAATATTCAGGCTCGGCTAGCCAGCAATCGCGAGAACCTTAGCCCTGATCACTATTTCTTCAATACCACAGCGATCGATACCAGTAAAGACTTTTACCCGTTTGGTGAACAGCCCCGCTTCAATGACACCCTATACCTAGCCAGCCAGGAAGTCTTTTCTCAGTCAGGCACACAAGTCACAGTGAAGCTGGAACTGAATGATGACTATCCACCCAAAACGGATGGTGGGGTGGCCATTCAATGGGAAGCCTGGAATGGAGAAACCTGGCAGATTATTAAAGAGAAAAGTGCCGGGGTATCTGCCGCTAATTTCACCAGTGATACTTCTGGTGTCGTGTTGCGACTGCCCGCTGTAGTAGCTGCCACCACTGTCAATGGGGAGAATAACTATTGGATACGGGCTCGCCTGGTCAAAGGCCACTATGGAGAAATAACGTCTGTTCAGCCTCCTTTACTCCAGAGTTTGAAGTTAAGCTACACCGCGTCAACGAGTTCGCCGATCTCTGCCTGTCGCGTCTATCATCAGCTCACCTACTTGAATCCCTTAGCCAGCGATCGCTTCACGCTAGCTCAGGACCGCAAAGCAGGTGAACAAACACTCCGGCTGCATCAGGTGGATGGACTCCAAATAGGGGATCGCTTACGCATTGAACCAGACAGCGCCCGTCAGGAAATCCACGAGATTGCAGGCATTGATACAGCTCAAAACCTGGTTATCCTCAGCACTGCCCTGATAGGCAATCACAATCATGGTAGCCAAATTCTGCGAGATTTTCAGCCCTTTCTTCCCATCATAGATGAGGTTCCCACTCTCTATCTTGGCTTCGATCGCTCTTTCACCAACCGCACGATCGCCCTTTATTTACAAATTGACGCCCCTTCACCAGGAGCAATCGCCAATAGTAACTCCTCCGATTACCCTGCCCAACTGATTTGGGAATACCGTTCGCCTGGCGGTTGGGCCAGCTTAGGGATGACTGACGAAACGGGCAACCTCAAAGAACGCGGCTTGATTCACTTCATTGGGCCATCTGATTTTGCAGCACACATTGAGTTTGGGCGATCGCTGTATTGGTTGCGCTGTCGGTGGCAAGCAGGTGACTTTCGAGTTCATCCCCAACTACACTGCGTGCTGACGAATACGACCTGGGCTGTTCAAGCAACCACGGTGATTCATGAAATGCTGGGGCCGAGCAATGGCAATCCTGACCAGATGTTTCGCACCAGTCAAACTCCAGTTTTGCTAGGACAAGCGCTGGAAGTTCAAGAAGCAACATTGCTGGCGGCAAAAGGAACATTGCCAGAAACTTCCCTTACTCAGGAGATGACTGTAGTTCAGGATGAACTTGGAACGGTGGAGGCTGTCTGGGTGCGTTGGCAGGAAGTGCCCGATTTTTATGGATCAAGTGCCCACGATCGCCACTATGTTTTAGATCGGCTGACAGGAACCCTGCGGTTTAGCAATGGACAGCAAGGGATGATTCCTCCTGCTGGAACGAACCTCCTCCGTCTCACCTATGCGAATGGGGGTGGCAAACACGGCAATCTCCCCGCCCAAACCATCACTCAACTGAAAACCACAATTCCTTACCTCGATCGCGTCACCAATCTGGAACCTGCGGGAGGTGGAGCGGATCAAGAGCCGCTAGAGCGAGTCAAGGAGCGGGGACCAAAAGCCCTACGCCATCAGCAACGAGCAGTCACTGCTCAAGATATGGAAGATCTCGCTTACGAAGCTTCATCGGAAGTAGCACGCGCCAAAGCGATTACCCCACATTTTGCCTCTGAGGGGCTAGAATGGCTACCATTTTATGGGTTTCGGATGCCAGCCTCAGGCCCGATCAGCGTGAATCTTGAGGGCTTAACGTCTGCTAGTGGCACTGACACCACTCGGTTAAAGGTTCAGATTCATGGACCCGGACAAGCCAGTCCCTACGCTAGCCAGGAAGCGCAACGAAATCAAACTTTGGAGTATCTGGTTACCGATGAAGACCTAGCCTTAGGTGTAGAGTGGTCGGTCATGATTGTTAACTTGACGGATAACCTCATCACCGGAGCCTTAACCATTACTTATCCGGGTGGTTCCCTGAATGAATCCCTGAGTGTTCCAGCCCAAGGGCAGCCTCATGTCGAGGATGCTGGCAGGGTAGATTTGCTGATTGTGCCCAGCAGCTCTGCTCAACAGCCAACTCCTAGTCTAGGCTTGCTAGACCGAGTGGAAGCATATATCCGCGATCGCTGTACTCCCACCCTAGATCTCCGTATCACTGAACCTGTTTGGGTCGAAATCACCGTCATCACTCGACTCGTGCCCACTTCCTTTGCTGTTTCTGATGCTGCTAGAGCGGCTGCCATCCAAGCTCTAACGCAGTTTTTACACCCCCTGCTCGGCGGAGTATCTGGACAGGGCTGGGCATTTGGTCGGCGGCCCCATAAGTCAGACCTTTATGCTGTTTTGGAGGCTATTCCCACGATTGACCATGTGGAAGATCTCTCGATCGTCAGTATCCCTTCACTCGGTGATGATCTCAGCATTACCCCCCTAGATCCCAGTGAGCGCGATCGCTTTCTGATCTTTTCTGGCAAGCACCAGGTTACTTTGCTGACATAAAGTTCTCAAGCTCTCTTACTCTCTGTTTTACTCGTTGTTGCTATGTCCATTCCTCTCCCTAACCTAGATGACCATACCTACGCAGACTTACTGGAGGAAGTGCGATCGCTGATTGCCCGCGAGTATCCTGAATGGACAGATCACAACCCTTCGGATACAGGGGTGATTCTGCTAGAGTTATTCTCCTGGCTCACAGAAATTGTGCTTTATCGGGTGAATCGTATTCCGGCGCAGAATTATGAAACGTTTTTGAAGCTGCTGAACGGCCCCGATGCCATGCCACCTCAGGATTTAGCAGTGGCGATTCGAGAAACCATTTTGTCCTTACGTAGTCGCTATCGAGCGGTTAGTGCTGAGGACTTTGAGCAACTCGCCCTAGGCGATTGGCATCATACCGCTGCGGCTCAGCAATTAGGGAGCCAAGGCATCATCCAACGCGCTAAATGCTTACCTCAGCGGAATCTATCTCTTCCGGATCAGCAGAGATGGGACCAGGAAGCTCCAGGTCATCTCAGCTTGATTGTGGTGCCCGCTGCCTGGGAGACTAATACACCCCAGCCTACGACTGCCTTGCGGAGAAATCTCTGGCAGTGGTTGGATCAACGACGACTCCTCACGACTCGTCACCATGTTGTGAGTCCTGTTTATCAGACCGTCACGATTACGGCACAACTCTATCTGGAAGCAGGTGCGGTCTCTACCACCGTTCAACAACAAGCTAGGGAAACGATTCTCCACTTTTTTCATCCCTTGTCAGGCGGGAAAGATGGCAAAGGGTGGCCGTTTGGTCGTCATGTTTATGTTTCTGAGGTTTACGAATTACTCGATCGCGTACCCGGAGTGGACTATGTGGAGAACGTGCGGCTCCAAGGTAGCACCAATAATGTGACGCTAGCGGATTACCATCTGGTTCAGGTCGCGGATGACAGCACCTTGACCATTACGGAGGCTTGGCAAACCGATGACAACTAGTAATCAAAGCGATCGCACCAGTAACTACCTCCAGTATTTGCCAGGGATTTTGCAGGCGGAGCCATTCATGGGCCGCTTTTTGCTGGCGTTTGAGCGGATCTTGACAGGGCTACCCAATGACCCCGATCATCCTGATCCACTACCTCAACAACCTGGCTTAGAAGAGTATATCGATCGCATCCACACCTACTTTGACCCTCATCCCGCTCAATCTGGAGAGACACCTGACAGTCTGCAAGCCAAGCGCACACCGGATGAGTTTCTGCCTTGGCTGGCGAGTTGGGTGGCTTTGAGTCTCCGCGATGATTGGGAGCCAGAGGTCAAACGACGATTTATTAGCCAGATGGTATCGCTGTATCGCCTCCGGGGAACGAAGGCTGGCTTAAAGCGGTTGCTAGAGCTATATACCAACGAAGAAGTAGAAATTTATGAATTTGACCACCTGCCTCACTACTTTCAGGTGCAGATGACCCTAAGTGCCAGCAACCCAGACTTATTACGTAAGAAAGAAGAGATTGCCCGCGCCATTCTCAATCAGGAGAAACCCGCTCACACCTTCTACTCGCTCCAAATTCTGGTGCCCTCCATGCAGATCATCAACGATTTCAGTCAAGGAGGTCTAATTTTAGGACGGAATACGATTCTGGGGACTCGGTAGGTCAAGCGATGAGCTAGAGACTCAGCAAGATGTAAACCATTCACGACAGCGCAGAAGTTAAGGAAAGCCTACAATGCCAGCCGACTATCGCCAATATGATTACATCAGTAAGCGGGTGCGCTACTTTGATGCTCAGTTTCTCAAAGACCAAGACTTTATTGACGAGCAGAAATATCATCTCGATCGCCAACGCCGCTCCCTCCGCTATCTGCATGTTTCAGGCATTGTCGATGGACTGACCGTTGAGCCTGGGGATGGCAACAACGGAGATGCTAAGTCTCAGGCCACGATCGCGCCGGGTACTGCGATCGATCAAAACGGTTGCCAAATTGTACTGGTACCGAGCGACCCTCCCGAAACAGTTGGACTCGAAAGTTATCGTGGTCAAACAGTTGAAATCTTTATCTCTTACCAGGAGATTGAATCAGACATGGCCCAGGAGGGCAGCAAAGCGAATCGGCGCTGGCATGAGAGGCCATTAATTACTGTGGTCAAACTGGGAGATAAGGCTCCCCTAGCTGGGGTTCGATTGGCGAGGCTGAACGTGAGTAGTAGTGGCCTGGTGACGATCGATCGTAACGATCCAACTGTGCGGCAATATGCAGGCATCAGCCTACCCAGCTCGGATAATGCCCGTCCTACTTTGCGCTCTGGTGGAGAAGAAGCGAGCAATTTAGCAGTGCTAAGTGGGAGCCTTAGCATTAGCAACAACGTTGGTATCGGCACTAAGTTCCCCAAAGACAAGCTCTCGATTCAAGGTGGGGCACTTTCCTTTGCCAACGAAAATGCCGTTCCTCAGATGGGAATCGATTACGACACTGCTACAGATACTCTCAGAGTGCGTAGCAACCGAGACGCACAGGTGTTGAATACAAATCTCCTCAGCATTAACCGCACCACTGGAAATGTCAGCATTGGAACTTCTACCACCAGCGGTGGGCTGGAAATCAATCGCGGTGGTACCAATGATTTGGCGTTCTCTCTCAACTCTTCGGGCGCGGGCTGGGGGTCAGGGCTACAGTTCAGAAATACTGCAACAAATGCTAGAACCTATGGCATCTATTCAGGGAGTGATGGCAAATGGCACTTTGCAGATGTCAATAGCAGTAGCGATCGCTTAGTGGTCGATCAGGTTGGCAATATCGGCATTGGCACAATAGGGCCGAATGCAAGGTTAGAAGTCAAGCTGGCTAATGCAACGACTGATACCAGCCTGAAATTGGAACATATTGGCTCCAACTTTATTGTGCGTCCCCTCACAGCAGGGGGAACCTCCTCTGTGATTGAGAATACCGGAGGAGGGGCTTTAGTCATTAACCCTAAAGCTGGCAATGTTGGTATTGGTGCAGGCGATCCCAAGGCAAAGCTAACCATACAGACACCAAAGGATTATGATGGCGATACGATTCGCTTCGAGTCCAAGAAAGAGCCTGCAAACTATTATTTGAATCTTAAGACATCAGTCAGTGATGGCGTTGTACAGTGGGTTTTCGATCAAACGAATTTAGGCACTGCTTACAACTCAGTTCTTGCTTTCGATCGCGGCAATGTTGGCATTGGCACCAACAATCCTAAAACAAAACTACAGGTGACGGGTGGAAATATTTCGATCGACTACGGGGAGAATGGCTACTTGCTTGTAGACCCCGCAAATAACTGGCCCAATGGGACTCACAGGTTGATAGGTGTCGAATGGCTGAACAATACAGACACCGTCAAACTATACACTCCTGGAAGTCAACGTAAAGACCCGATCATGACGCTGGACGCAAATGGCAACATTATGATGGGTACGAGTGGAACCACAGCCAACATTGATTTAACTGGTCATATTCAGTTGAAGGAATATGGCATGGGAGGTATTGCTTATCTACAAGCGAGGGATGACAACTCTAATAGAGATATTGGTCTACGTTTTAGAACTCAAACTAAAGGTTCTTCAAGTCGTCAGGTGATTGAAGCAATGACAATTAATCCCGATGGCAACATCGATATTGTTCAAAAGCCAATTGAAATAACTAAGTATTCTAACATCGGCGACGACACTAATTATAACACTGGCTATAGTACGAGTAATTGGCTCTGTACCATTGCTGGTTTCCATAGTGGTGTTGGGGACATCAATGAAAAAGATTCTGGGGAAATCATCAAAGTTTATGCATACCCCAATTCAAATGGATACTGGCATATCAGGGCTGATTTTCGGACTCATAACGTTAACGAAAACTGGACTATTTGGCTAATGGCAATTCGAACAGGTTTTGCCAAAGCTACTAATGCTCTTTAAGATACGATTTTTTGTAAAAGTAAAGAGAGAAGACTAATGAGAGAGAGGCTAGAACAACGCTTGGCATCCCTTAAGACTGAATTTGAGGCAGGTCAAAAGATGCTAGCTGATTTAGAAGCGAAGCAAGCTAGCGTGCGGGAGACTTTACTACGCATCAGCGGTGCAATTCAAGTTCTGGAGGAAACTTTGGCAGAACCTGAGCTTACAAACATTGAAGACAACGGCAGCGTTTCTTCAGAAATGATAGAAGTCTCGTAGCGAGTCGCAGAGTGCGATCGCTATAACTTCTCTAAAAACAGCTTGCCAGTTTTTTGATATTCACGTTGAGTCGCACGAGTTATATGGTTGAGTGTTACGACTTTGCCATCACTAGCAGCTAAAAACGCAGCAGCCAAAGCAATATTCCGGATACAGGCCCCTGTAATCTCGAATTGTCGTGCCAGCAGCTCAAAATCTAGATCTTCCTGCTTTGGTAGTTTCTGGGGCCAAACCTGTTGCCAAATCTGGAAACGTTCCTGTTGGTTAGGTAGCGGAAAATCAATGATGAACTGAAGTCGGCGCACAAAGGCATCATCAATACTACTGCGGAGATTGGTAGTCAGAATGGCAATCCCCTCATACTCTTCCATTTTCTGTAAAAGATAACCAACCTCAATGTTGGCATAGCGATCGTGAGCATCTTGAACTTCCGATCGCTTCCCAAATAGAGCATCTGCCTCGTCAAACAACAGAATTGCATTGGAACTTGCAGCAGCCGTAAAAATGCGATCGAGATTTTTCTCAGTTTCACCAATATACTTACTAACAATTTGCGATAGATCAATTCTGTAGAGGTCAAGTTGTAGCTCATTCGCAATTACTTCTGCTGCCATTGTTTTACCTGTACCTGGCAGACCAGAGAATAATGCGTTCACCCCCTTACCTAGAGACAGCTTTTGCTCAAAGCCCCACTCTTCGTAGACAAGCTGACGATATTTAGCCTGATTACAAAGTTCTTGGAGCTGAGTCAGTTGGTCTGGCCGTAGAACAATATCGTCCCAGGTATACCTTGCCTCCATCTTCCGAGCCAGTGTTCCTAAGTCATGACCTGATTGAGCACGAGCTGTGGAAAACAAATCAGAAGTGGTTAATTTTTGATTTTTGAATTGGCTATTGTGCACGGCAGTCGCTACAGCCTCAGCAATTTGGGTAGAGGTGAGACGAAACCGAGCCGCGATCGCCTCTAAATCAACCTGATCCAGTTTGAGATCTGCCAGTTTCAAATATCTCTGCCAATAGCGCTGTCGCTGAGCAAAGTCAGGCATGGGAAAACTAATCGTGATTATGCCTAGAGGCTTTGATGCACTAGGCACCCAAGACTGCTGACTCGCCACAATAGTGATTCCGTGACTGTCAGCAAGTTGGGCGAGCAAAGATTGATTGGCGATTGCCTGTTCATCAGTTTGCAGGATATCAAATCCATCGAAATACAAGAGCGCCTTCTGAAACCAAGATTCACGAAACACTCGTTGCAGCATCGAGGCAAACTCAACTTTGACATTGAGCATTCGAGGCAGATCAACAACCAGCAAAGGAATTTTCAACATCTTGGCTAGCGCTTCTGCGGTTTGGCGCTTTCCAGGGCGATCGCTACCCTCAAAATAAAGTCGCAGGGGTTGCTCAAGTGCCCATTTCTGCTTAACTAATTTGGTCAAACTGCGCTTTAATTCAGTTGGCAACAGTAGATCCTGCAAGCGAACCTGCGCTGCCATTAACTGACACCAGCCAGCCAGTTGACTATCTAATCCGGGTTGATCCAGCAAGAAACGCACCACCTGCTCATCTAAGTGCAGTTCGTGCATCAGAAGCGTAGATTTGCTCTGATTAGGGTCGAGCATCAAGTGGAGCAATCCATGACAGACCAGTGGTGCATCAGGAGCAAAGTGAACCCGTCGAGTAAGCTTATCGATCGCCGTCGAGCAAAGCAAGTTCAGCGCTAAATCTACACTGGGACGTTTACACCGCACATCATCTTGCAAATAAGCATAAAGACGTTCATAACGACGATCGAGTTCAGGAGCGAGAGCGATCGCCACCACATCCAAATCAAACTTATCTAGCTTAAAAGTGCGCTGCAACCAATCCAGCCGAGATCCAGAATCAATCGCGATCGCTGGAATTGGCTCATCAGATTCTACATATCCTTGAAAGTTAGGTGCACCCGGTTCACGGGTCAGCAGGCGATCAACCTCGGTATTAACGTCCAGCCTCCTCTCAGCGTCACTGGCAGAATTTAAGTCAAACGCAGACTGAGCAGCAGCGATCGCATATTCGAGGAGGGGATCGAGTCGCTTCAGGAGAGACAATAATTCAGTCAAGTTGTCATTGTTATCGGACATGAACCTTGTTCTACATGCTGTTGTTATACAGACTCTGACTAGCTGACAAGTTGAATCAGGTCATAGAAGTTTTGTAATTCCTTACCTTAAAGTAGGGCCTTATCCTCTAATACTTCTGCCTCTCCCTTTAAGTCATCAACCTGAGATGTTTGCTTCGCCTCACTATTAAACCAACGCTCAAAGAGTTTATCTCCTTCAACCTGATCTAGCTTTTGAAAAATTATTTGAAATTCCTTTAACAGTTGAATGTTCTTCCCATGTATTGCGTCATTAAGCGCTTTGACTAGCGGGCCAGATCGATGTTCTACAAGTACACGAACATCGCGCCTATCAGTATCTAAAAAGGGTAATCTTGGCTTCTCCTCACTGCCCAGGTACCCTCTTTCTCCCTCTGTGTTTACTCCTAATGTTCTGATCTCTTCAGGCTTAAGGCTTGTTTCCAGATTTGGAAGTTTTCCAATATAGGGGCTTGGATTTTTTTCATCTGAGCTGTGACTACCTAGTACAACTAGCCTTGGTAGGCTTCCCTGAATTTTGTTGAGAATCTGTTTCCTCGGTCCATCCTCGCTCTTGTCTTCGTCAAGCATGCCAATTAGGATATCTAGAGGAGTTTTACAGTTCGGGCTAGTCCGATTTCTACCTGTAGTACTGATGTACAATATTTCTCCATGAATCTCGGCCTGCAGCTTGCCATAGAAGTACGCGATCAGTTCCACAATTTCCTTAATTTCACCACTTTCTGGCAATAGCAGATTTTTATCTGCCTTGTCCAGTTTTAGAAATCCCGCTAACGGTAGGCTATGAGTTACATGCTGTACCGAGGTAGGAGATTTAGGCTTGTCTGAACCAACAGTGGACAACCATTGTCCAATTTCCCCATATATTGGTGTCAATTCCCAATTTAGAAGCATTTTTTGATCTTCTTTCTTTAAAGATTTAGATAAGGATATCATTTTCGGTTTTGGAGACTCTTTTTTTGATATTTTCTCCTGTCCTTTTTGGGCGAATTTAGATATAGGAAATGCTTGAATTGCTGCTTGAACGTTAGCAAAATCAAGTTTAGCAGTTGTTATTCTCTCTGAATTTATAGGAGCAGTCCTAAATTCTACTTGTACTTCTTTCTTGCTAGGATTGTAATCGTCTATTACCATCTCAACAACGAGATCTTCTGCGACCTTGCACTTTGCAAGTGCCTGATTAACATATCCTTCTATTTGATTGCCAAACTTAGGATTAACTTTTAGATGACCACCTGTTTCCATTTCATAACCGAATCTTGTCTTCCCTTCTGTGTGAAGTTCGGTGGGGTTACCAACTACAGGAGTTTGATATTCTGGATGCAATAGTCGCTTTACGTCTTCCTCACGCTTGGCCTTATTTTCCTCAATTTGAGTCTTTGTTTTCTCTATTTTACGCTTCTCTACTGTTTCTGCTTTTTCTACTATATCCTTGATGTCTTTCAATACTTTTGACAAAAGTATCTTATCTGGTGATCTAATTACTGTATCAATGATGGGGTCAATCTCTTTAACATATTTTTCTGTCCTATCATTGCCAATCTCCTTCTTGACTGCATTAACTACTGAGGTCTTCTGCATCTTATATTCGGGTTGCCCCCTAGCGTTGGATGAGTAGTAAACAGCTTGCTGAATTATCGGCTTTTCGTCCTTGTTGGGAGGACTCATGGAATAGTCATTGACTTTATTACCCTGGTACTCAGCAGCAGTTGGATGCAGATGTTCGTTTGTTGTAGTTACTGCTATTCGTGCCGCCATGTTATCAGCTTCTCGTTCGAGCCAAGGCTCATCATTGATTGGTAAGCCCTGAAGATGTATTGTTCCTCGAACCCTCCCCTGTTTTTGCTGAACAACATGCCAAGCTTCATGTGGAAGGTACTTTTCCTGCCCTGGTCCTATATAAATATCGTCGCCCTGCGTGTATGCCCGTGCCAGCATTTGAATAGGTTGGGCTGAATTATAGTGAACTTTTACACCGTCCATGGATATGCCACAAAGTCTCTCAATCCTGGCTTTCATATTGCTGGGCAAACTGTTGTTGCCTGTAGATTGGCCTGTACCTTGATCATGCTTATTCAATGGCGTTGTTTGAACTTCACTCATTTCACTCGCCAATTCCTGATATAAGCCCCGGAAAATGGGCTTTGCCTGAATTGGTTGCCGAGTATCAGGAGTTCTTGGGTGTACGGTAATGCATTGACTTGCCGCATGACTGCCGATTGTTGCTTGCAGTTGCATTACAGGATGCTCTGGAGGTTTAATTGCTGCTTCACTCAGCACGGTAGAACTTGCAGAGGCAGATTGGGTTTGGTTGAGGCGCTGCAATCTCATGATACTGTTAGCTCCCGGTAGCAGAGGGCGAGCGCCAATAGAAACTCAACGATAACTCATTTGGTTCAGACGTAATTGCTGGGATCTTTTGCCTGGTTCTGTACATCCCTAAAATTAGATGTGCCCGGTTCACGAGTCCCCTATACTTTATCCCAAATATCAGGATTATCAACATCCTGGGGTATTTGTGGCTTACCTCCAGGCTTATAAGTTGCCTGATTAGTATTGTCAATCACTTTAAAGACGGCTGTAACTTTTTCTGCCCAGTTATCCAAGTTTACATCTTGATCAATGCCGAACATATCTCTCAGCCCACGTAGCTCGAAAATAGGAGCTTCTTTAGGTTGCGCCTTCTTCGGTTGATCAGCATGTAGACTATCCAGATTTAGTTCATCTACTAAACTTTCAGTAGCATGTTCTGCTTCATCCTCTAGAACTTCGATGTCAGTAGACTCACCATAGGCTCCCATACCTTCAAAGCGCTTATCTGTACCCTTGCTCAACCAATCCTGATAAGGCAGATCTCGCAGCCACTGATCCCGGGTAACATTCAGTTTGTACTGTTGCTTTTCTGGATCACCAGATAATGGATCTATTTCCATTAAAGGCATTCCCAGTACCGCTTCTTTCCTGAGCTCCTTGAGCGATCGTGCTTTCGTTACTGGAATCAGCTTGTCTTTGGCGTCCAACTGATAAGATCCAAAGCCTTTACCGACATTCCAGTTCCGTTTGAATTCCCCAGTCTCTTTTCTTTGGAAGGACGGCAGCATCTTTTGGGCTATAGTCAAAACCATGTTGACCCATTTGTCTAAATTTCTACGAGCGCTAAAAAATTCGTGTTCAGGTACGAGTTGGAACATCTTAGTGAACGAGGTACGGGCCATAATCGTAAAGGCTGACTTTGGATAGAAAAGTGCCTGCTTACGTGATCCTTGTTCCAAGTAAGATACCAGCAACATGACTAGGCCTACGAGCTCCTCACTTGGAGTTGCTTGGTTTAAAAATTTCTCCTTAAAGTCTTGATCGTTCATCTCACTGATAAACTTACTGACATAGCCTTGGTAGGAAGTTCCCACTCCGTGACGATATAACTCAGGAATTTTGTCTAGTGAGACAGATGGAGATGCTTGCATTTTTCCGATCGGAGCACCTGGGATGATGTTGATGTTGCTGTCTCCACCAAAGTCAGCGGCTGAGAGCGGCTCATTGTACTGTTCATGCACTGTTACCATATCAACTAACTTTTTACGGGCATCCTCAACTGAAACTAAAGCCTCATCCTTGGTTGCATATGGTTTTGTAACCACTTCGATCGCAGAAGTACTGTCGTCGGCATACTCGCCTTCGATCTTATATCCTGGTCCCTCTATAATTTTTTCTCCCTTAGCCAGGCGACTTTGATTTTCATCATCGTGTTGTGTTTTCCAAGTGCCAAATTCAAACTCAAAACCAATTGCGCGCTGAATTAATTGAGGCTGGAAGCCACCCGTACCTTGCTGAATAGTATGTGTTAACTCATGTGCAAGCAGTTTTAGTCCTTCTGTACTGCTTGGATTGTATTCCCCTCGTCTAAAAAAGATATCCTTTCCTGTAGTGAAAGCTCGCGCCTTAATGGAGCGATTTGAAGCATCAGCATGATCGCTTGTGTGAATCCTGACTCCACGGAAATCTACGCCACCAAATGCTTGTTCCATTGATGCTCGAATTGTTTTATCAAGCGGTTGTCCACTGCCGCGTGTGGATTGAATCGAAGCCTCCAGTTCTGGACTTGCTACCATAGCATCTTGGCCGAGTTGGAGCTGAGTCTTCGGCTTCATTTGCAGATTCCCCCCATTAGAACCAGATTTTTGTTGAAGGGCTTGATTTGACAAGGACTGATCTAAATGCGGAGTACTTAAATGTTGTACAACTTGTTGAGCAAGGCGATCGGCTTCTTGCTCGTACTTGTCTTTTGATGCACCAATCATTAGCTTCGGCTGAAGTACTAGGCTCTGAGACGAGCTAGCTGCTAATTCCTGAGACAAACCTCGAAAATTTGGTTTTGGTATTGGCATCGGTGGACGAGGTTGCCGATTCTGAACTTTCCACCGAGATTGAGCCTGTCCAAACTCTTGCTGACGTTCATACCTCTGCTCAGCCTCTGTCCCTAGCTGCCTCTTTGAAGAACTCACTTTGTGCGGGGGCAACTCTCTCATGGTGTTTTCCTAGATTTGACAAAGGACAGAGCGCAGCTTAACGTTCATCATCTGTGATGCGTGCCTGCTTCTTAAGTGAGAGAAATAGTTTGAAACAATACGATACTGTAAAATTCTTCCTATCTATTGTTACATCTTTCTGTATAAAGAAAACAATAGTCATAGTGCTTGCATTGTCTGTGATTGAGCGATCGCTTTCTATACATGGCTATGCATTGTCACATCTTTCTTCACAAATAGAATAATCCTGCAAGAGTTTGCACAGTGGACAATTGAGCGATCGCCCTCCTTCCTAATTCGCCCTTCAGGGATGACAAATTCAAGGAAAGTACATGCTTTGTATGACAAACCATGACGACCTTTTTCGTTAATGGAAGAGATGTTGAGATCGCTTCAAGAAAACTCCATTGCTTGTAAAAAGCGGTTGAATAGCA